>CAZZHT010000036.1:0-10943 GCA_964653825.1 uncultured Methanosarcinales archaeon | reverse complement strand
ATCTCTTAAAGAATCCCTCTTTCTTTTTACTATGCTTACTTATAACCATCATACTTTTCTCATTATGCTTAACCATTGTCTTTTTCTTATGCTTACTCAAATCACTAGATTTACCTTCTTTTTTAATCATAATCATCACCAATTAAATAGATACATCAAGCAGAACAACATCTTCAACAAACATCTTTAATTAAGGACCAAATAACGAACATCAACTCTCATCATTTTTTACTCTTTTCAGTTTTTCTTTAGACCACGCCAAGTATCCTAAAACAAAAAGATTGACCACTGGAAAAATCATCAAAAATGCCAACCATTCTGGTTTTTTAAGTGCCTTAACAATCTCCAAAAACCACCAAAATGTTAAGACAACTCCAACAAAACAAAAAACGATAAAAAAATAAAAGATTAACATGGAAATAATTTCATTTGATGGAAAAAGGGAATCAAAAGCAAAAGATAAGTATGAGAGAAAACACACAGATATTGGAAAGAACCACAAGAACCCATATTGCCACTTGTACCCAGCTATCACAGGAATATAGAACATATTCACAACAGGAATCCAAATAAGCCAACTTCTATGCCTATTAAGTTTCTTTGCAATTTTGTATAATGTAAGAGAAAGGAAAAAACAGCTAAAAATGACGAGTATAATAATCGCGTAAAACATGTAAATTACATACTTCAAATTGTCCAATCCACTCAAATCAAAATTAGGTTCAAGAAAAACATCAAAAGAAGAATTACCATAATCCTTTTTATTATTTTCAAAAGAATCATTCACCAACCTCATCTTAGTACCTATAGGATGACATGAAGGGCCTCCAAAAAAAACAAAATGACACTTATAATAGTGATTATAAAAAATACCAACACTATTGTTAAAGAGATAACTATTTATTAGAGAATTATTCGCTGCGTTTTCATCTTCGATAATACTCTTATTATTATCAGAGAAGTAAGAGTCAGAAATAACAACATACCTTGAGTGCTTATGTATATGAACACCATTAACATTATTTGAAATCCTCGCATTCTCAATAGAAACATTATAAGAATTATTCACAGAGATTCCAGTTACAAAACGAATAATCCTACAATTTTTCAGAGTAACATTATTACTCTTATCAATTAAAAAAGCTGAATTAGATACCTTAGGATAAGAAGGAAGTTGAGGATTCGAAATCAGTTGATTATTACAGTCAACAATAACATCATCAGCCCTAATATCAATACATGAAGAATTACCGTTGAAAGAGAGGTTATTAGTAACAGTATATATCCCGCTCCTTGAAATAGTTCTACACCTAGAAATTTCAAAATAATTAGAGTCACTTGGCTTTAGAAAATAAAGAAGAAAGAACACTATGATAAGAATTACAAACACTTCAATAAAAATCTCAAGATATTTATTCATAAATAAAGAAATCAAAAAACATTTATTTAAATCTTTTCATTTTAGAGATTTAGCAATACAAAAAATCATAACATCATAAAATCGTGATACTCAAACACATTCAAAAACTATTTAAATAAAAAGGAATCCGAAAAAAAGCATGGAAATCAAAAAACTATTCATTGATACTGAAAACCCCTGGAACAGAATAACCAAAACTGAGAAATCAAAGATAGATGCATTCGCAGAGCAATATATAACATTCTTAAATAATGCCAAAACAGAGAGAGAATCAGTAAAAGAAATCGAGAAGATTATAAAAAAGAAAGGTTTTAAAGAGATAAGTAAATTTAGAACACTAAAACCAAACGATAAGGTCTACAAAATCATCAGAAACAAAAGCATTTATACAGCAGTAATAGGTAAGAAACCCATCTTCAAAGGCGTTGTTTCTCACATTGATTCACCAAGAATTGATTTAAAACCAAAACCATTAATAGAGGACTCAAACCTTTCAATACTCAAAACACAGTACTATGGTGGAATAAAAAAATATCAATGGGTCAACAGATCACTCTCTCTTCACGGAGTAATTCTAACAAAAAACAAAAAGATTGAGTTAAAAATAGGAGAGAATCCAAAAGATCCTGTATTTCTAATTTCTGACTTATTACCTCATCTTGCAACAGAGCAGATGAAGAAAACAATGAACGAAGGCGTAAAAGGCAAATCCCTCAACATAATTGTCGGTAACATGCCACTCAATTCAAAAGACAAAGAACTAAAAGAGAAGATAAAAGCAAACACACTAAAGATACTCTATGAAAAATATGGAATAACAGAAGAAGATTTAATCTCAGCAGAGATAGAAGTAACTCCAGCAGATAAGGCAAGAATTGTGGGCTTTGATAAATCAATGGTTATTGGTTATGGGCAAGATGACAAAAGCTGTGCTTACACAAGCTTAAGAGCAATACTTGAAACAGAGAACCCAAAAGACACCGCTCTTGCCTTATTCGTGGACAAAGAAGAAATTGGTTCAGAGGGAAACACAACAGCAAAAACAAAATCAATTTACAACTTCCTATATGAGATTCTCAAAAAATCAAATCCAAAGCAAAAGGATGAAATTAACACAATCATAGAGCAATCACAGATGCTATCAGCAGACGTAACTGCCGCAGTAAATCCTGATTACAAAGAAGTACATGACTTATCAAATGCAGCATACTTAGGCAAAGGTGTAGCCATAGAAAAATACACGAGTAACACCGGAAAATACATGTCAAATGACGCAAACGCAGAGTTTGTAAATCAAATAAGACAATTACTCAACAAAAACAAAATAATATGGCAGAGCAGTGCCCTTGGTGAAGTTGATTCAGGAGGCGGTGGAACCGTAGCCATTTACTTCGCACAAATGGGTTTTGAGGTCTTGGATATAGGCATAGCAGTACTAGGAATGCACTCCCCTGCCGAACTTTCAAGCACATTAGATTTATATCAAGCATACAAAGCATACAAGGTGTTTTTAAATGAAGGTTGAAGATTATAACTACAACATTGGACCCAACAACTACGATGAAGTTGCTAAACTAAAAGAAGACAATCGGAGATTAAAGGCAACAGTAGCTCTATTAGAAGAAGAAATCAGAAGAACAAGACAAAATCCTCTCATGCAAGCAGATGTCCTTGATGTTGATGATAAAAACATACAGGCCCTAGTAAAGATAGCCAATGGAACAATATTTCAGGTTAACATATCCAAAGATTGCCCAAAAATAGCTATAAACGATTCTGTCTTAGTTGAACAAAAGAACCTCACAGTAATAAAGAAAAGCACAAAATCGGATAGCATGAATCCAGAAAGATTCGTAATCATTGAAAAACCAAAGGTCTCATGGAAGGACATCGGTGGATTAGATGATAAAATTAAAGAAATCAAAGAAGTTGTCGAACTCCCACTAAAAAATCCAGGCATATTCAAAAAAGTTGGTATAACCCCACCAAAAGGAATCCTCTTATACGGTGCTCCAGGAACAGGAAAGACAATGCTTGCAAAAGCAGTAGCAAACTCAACGAACTCAACCTTCATAGAGATTGTCGGTTCAGAATTAGTCCAGAAATTTATTGGAGAAGGTGCCAAGCTAGTGAAAGAAATCTTTCAACTTGCGAAGAAAAAAGCTCCATCAATAATATTCATTGATGAATTGGATTCCATTGCATCAAAGAGGATTGAAGTAGGAACAAGTGGAGAGAGAGAAGTTCAAAGAACCTTCATGCAACTTTTAGCTGAGATAGATGGATTCAAAAATCTGGACTCAACAAAGATTATCGGTTGCACAAACAGGATTGATATACTTGACCCAGCAATCATCCGACCAGGAAGACTTGACAGATTAATACACATCTCACTACCAAACGAAAAGGCAAGAGAAGACATCCTAAAGATACATACAAAAAAAATGAGCCTTGACAGAGAAGTCAAACTGAAAGAAATTGCCTCACTAACAGAAGGAATGTCTGGTGCAGATTTAAGGGCAGTATGCACAGAAGCAGGTTACTTTGCCATAAGAAACAAAAGAACCAAGGTAAAAAGAGATGACTTCATAAAAGCAATAAACAAGGTAAAAATGGGTGAGAGTGAAGAGTCCAGTGAGTATCTGAAGATGTTTGGTTAAAAGAACAGAAGCAATAAAAACTAAGCATAAAAATTAATTGAAACAGTGAGCATAATAAAAATCATCTAATTCACATTTATCATACTCTATCCTAATATTTAACCCTTACGTAATATTGCATCGAATATTGTAAAATTCAATATAATGATATAAACAAAACCAAAATGGAAGAATCAAAAGAATCCAATGAAATCAAACAGGTTATAGTTGTAAGAAAGGACTTAAAACTTCCCAAGGGCAAACTTGCTGTTCAGGTAGCTCATGCTTCTGTTGAATGTGTTATAAAATCAGATAAAGATACTATTCATACATGGTATAACAATGGCATGAAGAAAGTCGTTGTTTACGTTAACGATTTAAAAGAACTGCTGCGATTGAAGACCTTTGCAGACCAGGCAGGGTTAACTAATGCCTTAATAAGAGACGCAGGTAGAACAGTTGTTGCTCCTGGAACCATCACCTGCCTGGGCATAGGACCCGACTATTCAAAAAAAATTGATGAATTAACTAAAGACCTACCAATACTATAATTTTAATCTCTTTCTATCATCAATATAGTTCAAGAAGGGTCTAAAAATCTCATTAAACTTATTCTTATATGCCTCAACATCCATTTCAAAATCAGAAACAGACATAAAATAAACAATCCTATCATCATATTTCAGAGCCCTGTATCCATTCACATCAGTAATCAAAGCATCCTTGTATTTCTTCTTCACTTGATTAAGCGTTTTATTCTCGAAATCACTCCTATCATTAGAATCATAGAGATAAAAACTTATCTTTCCAAATCTCTTATCAAAACCAATAAACTGCTCCTTTGATTTATTAAAATAAAAGAAATAAACCTTTTGCTCATCATTAAAGGATTTTAATTTATCAAAAATGAGCGAACCATCCCTAATAAAAGAACTTGCAGTATCAACATCATCCTCCAGCAATGAATCAATTGTCTTCTGAAGATAATAACTCTCATATTGATTATTGTGAAAACCCCCATCATCCTTTAATCTAATATTATAGTAACCAAATTGTTTAAAGATAGGTCTATGATTAACAACAATCAGATTAGACAACCTATTAAGAGGATAAAAATAATTCGCAAGCTCCTTCATCCCTAAATCACTCAAATTTTCTAATCCCTTAACAAAGAGCTGTCTATTATTAGCAACAATCTCAAGACCATTAGAATCGATAAAACTCTTTAACCCGTTAATCTTATTCTCAACAGATTTTTTAAAATCACTCACACTAAAATAATCCTTACCATTTCCATACTTTGAATTAAAAACACCCATAAAGTACAATAGAGGTTTATTCATCATATGAGATCTCTGCTCGACATCATCAAAAACATCACCTATAACATATCTGAGAAAAATCCTATCATTATCAGAAAAAACCTCTTTATTTTCATTTCCCAACAAAACAAGTTGATTTGAATTCTTCACATTATTTTCATCAACCAAACCACTATCAACAGCACTAACAAAATCACCATTAATCAAAGCATAAAGAGAATTCTTAAAAGCATCCAACTTAACCTTATGTTCATCGACAACAGAATAACTCATAAAATCAAACATCATTGGTTGAAGTAATTCCTTAAGATAAGTATCATAAAAGGTCAATTTATTAAAATCCCCATCTCTCTTGAACTCAGATTTCGCAGAATTAACAAACTCCTTAACCCTACTTCCATAGGTATTAATCAAAACATCAGAGAACATCATTCCAAAAGGCAAATAACATATAGACACATCATTAAAATAACCGTTCTTAACATCACTCTTAATCCCTTTAAGAAGGAAATCCCTCTCAAACTTAGCGGAAACATCCTTAATAATGCCGAACTTCTTCTTCACAATGGATTCATACCTTGAAACAACATCGCTTACAAGATTCCTAATATCCTTTACTTTTATAGGATTATCAAGCTTCTCAACATATATCTCAGTTTCTCCCTTAACAAAATCAGCAATTTCAGAGACCTTCCTATCAACAGAGTCTCTTTTTCTTGAATGAAAGAAATCATGCATAACCCTCGCATAATTAAAATCAGAAATCATCTTTGTCTTACTAAACTGTTTTTTAAGGTCCACATCCAAAATAGAGGAAAAAGTAAATGCTCTATAAGGTGGAATATCGAAAAGATTTGAAAGCTTAGCAAACGCATCAAACATCCAGTTAAATTTCTCATAAACCAACCTATGAATCACAACAGAATCATCCATAGAATACCTCAAAATTAATCTTGAGGCCTTTGTTCTATCACCCAATAAAGCTGACCTGACCTCATCACTCACATCATACTGAGAAATAATCTTATCATCAATCGTTTCACCCATAATTTTCTTTTCTAAAAGTTCCATCTCATCGTAATTAATTGATTTGCTGAATTCATTCTCACCCAAGAACGCCTTTGCAACAGTTTGTAACTTACGGTTTGGAAGTGCCTTTGCAAAGAATTTCGCAAAAGCCAAAAGATCAATGGGTTGATAGTTTTTGTTCTTCAACCTATTAAAGAAATTAACACTACTATCCTGTGTAACCTTACTCTTATAAACACCAAATGAAAACTCCCCATTTTTGCTTCTCTTCTTCATCTCACCGAGATCAGCAACATAATTATAAGCAAAAACCAAAAGAGCCCCAAAAGAATCAATATACTTTGCCGTATACTTAATAAGATTCTCCTCATTTCCCAACTTGTCAAAAGCCCAATCAACATCAAAACCAAGATTATGAACAGTAAGAACAAGATTCTTAACATTATCCTTCTCATCATGAGTAACAACCGAATTCCAACTAATAATATTATCATCGTACTTCCACAGAGGTCTTTCAATATCCATAAAAAGAGTCCTTACATTATTAAAATCAACGGGCTTATCATTTCTTTGAATCAGAGAAATATCATTAACAACAAAATCGAGGTTGCCCTCACGAAAATCAAAATGGTAATTTGCATTGTAATCATCATCATTAAAGCGATCAATCTCCCTATCTAACTCTTTTCTATCATTATCAAAATGACTTTTGCTGAGGATAATCTGTTCAGAGAGAATATTAGCAACATCCTTTGCACTCATCAAACCAAAACCATAGGAATCCCTAAAGAGTTTAAGATAATTTTTAACGGACTCAAACACCCCATCATCTTCAACTAGATTCAAAAGCTTATCATAAACATTATTTCGATTCAGCGAATCAGATAATATTACCTCTTTCTTCAACTTAGTAACCCTTCCCTTATCCACAGGATTCAAAAGATACGAGAAATCAAGAATATCTGAGATAGTTCTAAGAGATTTCTCAAACCTTGCTTTTTTAACCATTAACTTATCCAATGGTTCTCTAAAGTCATAATACTTGAAATCAGGAAAGTCCCATCTCAACATAAGAGTCAGCTTTTGATTCTTAAAATCCTTTTTCATCTCGCTTTCTCTAAAAGAATCAAAATAATACTTTGGTTCCATAAAAGCATGAATGACATTAAAAGTATTGTAACTTATCTTAAAGGGTTTAGTAATTCCCTTCTCAGCTCTTGAATCAAGCAGATAATCTAACATCTCTCTTCTAGAAATCTTAGGTCTAAAAAAAGCATCGACCCTCTTAATATCGGGATTATCAAGAACACTCTGGAGAGTATTAATAAAAGCACGATCATTCAACGAATTTGAAATAACAGGAACGAGATAATCTGAGAATACGACCCTCCCGTATTTCGAGAAGAACATCTCAGCGCCCTTTCGAGAAACCCTTGAACTCAAGAGAATATCATCAATAGCCATTTCAATTAACTGGAAAGTAGCAACCTTATTTAAATTTTTAGTTTCAAAAGATATATAAAGAAACCAAAACAACCAAGAACCATGTTCTTCTCACTACATGAGATATTAGATCTCTTCATCATGAGTTTTGGAATTGGCTTTATATTCAGTGACATTGCAAAAACCACAAGGCACACAACGGGTAACCTTGAGCAGTATTACTTGGGAATGCTTAAAAGTCACTCCCAACTCGAAAATGAACTAAAAGACATACTATTTGCCACCTTAGCCATAGCCCCTGGAATAATTCTTCACGAAATGGGTCACAAGTTCACAGCAATTGCCTTTGGAATAAATGCAACCTTTCACGCTGCCTACTTCTGGTTAGGTATTGGTCTAATATTAAAACTCATAAACTTTCCATTTCTTTTCTTCATTCCAGGATATGTCAGTTTTTCCCCTATAGGATTGTATGGTTGGCAAACAGCCCTTATTGCCTTCATGGGTCCAGCAATGAATCTAATTGTTGCCATAGCATCAAAGCTACTAGCACTACACATAAAAGCATTCCAGAAATCAGAGAAATGGCAAATAGGATTAATCATAAGTTACAAAGTGAATCTATTTTTATTTTTCTTCAACCTAATTCCATTTCCTCCCTTTGATGGATACTCAGTACTCCATGGATTAATGCATCCACTTTCAGTATTTGTTAGTTAAGAAAATCGTCATTTGGAAGAACATTTCAAAACATCAACGAAGATAAAACACAGAAAAAATAAGAAAACCCTCAGTAGTTACTTCCGTTCATCATCAAATCAGTGGGTGCTCACCTCATCATAGGGTTTTTATAACAATAATCAATGAAATCATAAACAAAGATACAATACTTCTTTATAAATCTAATCATTAAAAATCAAGAAATAGAGAAAACAATGGCATTATAAAATAATACCATTGAGATGAGCGCCGGGGGAGGGATTTGAACCCTCGTGTCCGTGAGGACAGAGGATTAGCAATCCTCCGCAATAGCCAAGCTATGCGACCCCGGCATTAACACAAAAGAACAAACAATATATTTATTAAGTTTTTGATTATTCATAAACACATGTTAATTTTAGGCATTGATGAAGCAGGGAGAGGCCCAGTAATAGGTCCAATGGTCATGGCAGGATACGCTCTAGAAGATAGTGAGATAAAAAAACTAAAACCAATGGGTGTAAAAGACTCAAAGCTCCTAAGTCCTAAGAAAAGAGAAGAACTATACAAAGAGTTAATCCCGCTCCATAACAAACACAAAATAATAATATTACCTCCAAGTAAAATAGATGACTCCCTAAACTCAGACACATCGAACCTAAATTTATTAGAGACAACAGTTACTGCAAGCATAATCAATGAAATCAGACCTGATAGAGTTATCATTGACTGTCCTTCAATCAATGAAGAATCATACACAAGGACCTTAAAAAAATACCTCACACATAAATGCGAAATCATTGCAGAGCACAAAGCAGATTTGAATTATCCAATTGTTGGAGCTGCCTCGATACTTGCAAAGGTAACTCGTGACAGAGAAATAAAAAAAATCGAACATATGATACATAAAACAATAGGTTCGGGTTATCCTGCTGATCCAAGGACCCAGAAATTTTTGAAAGAGAACTATAAGGACCCTAAACTATCATTCATTTTCAGAAAAACCTGGTCTACCTATAAAAATCTAATAAAAAAAGAGAAACAGAAAACTCTCAATAATCTCTAAGTAATAGAACAATCTTCTATAAGTTAGTTTAATAAACTCTTTATAAATAGACCCCTTTCTAAAACCCATACAAAGATAAAACTCCAATATCAGTCAAAAGAACCAAAAAAAGAAAGAAATACAACAAAGAACAATAAAACAATAGATACGGGCGGGCACATAGCTTTATTTCACCGAAAAAGGAATCAATTCAATGAACCCTCCCAAAAGTGAAAGTGCCTGCCCACAACTATCTAAACTCAACCAACATCATAATCAAAACCATAAAAACACAAGGAGGTGAAGTACATGGCTCTTGATAAAAACACATTAAGAAAATACAACATATTTAAGAGGAGAATAAAGCAGAAATACCTGGCTTAACAGATAATGAAATTACTTATCTTGCAATGAAGAGATTAAGAATTGCAAAGAGAAAGGCCTTTATCTAAAAACTCACAAACCTTTTTTTTATATTTTTCATTGTTCCGTTTTCTATAAATCTGTTTTTCGTATAAAAGAAACTAAAATATGCCATTTTCTTTCTTTTATTATTGTACCTTTATCTATTTTGTTATCCCCCTATCACAATACAATAACCTCATAATGAAATAGATAAAGCACTCTTTTCAAGAAATACAAAAAAACAAATGAACAAAACAAATCAAAAATCACTCATATTATAGGCATCATATTCCTTAACATAGAGATGAGTTCTTTTCTTTCCCTTTTCAAAGTAAACACCAAACAACCTTGGCTGGAACGAAAAAAGTTCATTAAAAGAATAACCCAAATCAAATAACCTTCTAAAAAAATGATTCTTAGTCTTGTTTTTCATAGAAGATATTTTAAAAATATAAGCATTCTCATCAGTAAGGATAATATTGTCTGCCTTATTATAAGAAACACGAACAGCATTTTCATTGAACAGAATTTTATTATAATTTGAGCCAATAACCTGTGACAAAAAGAAATTAGGAGAATCCTTGATTATCTTTTGTACTTTAGCATTCAAAGAACCATTGAGTTTGTAAGGAACAACCCAGTGATCCAATTCTTCTAATCGTTTATGTAAACTGGAGAAGAATTCAGAATCAATACTCTTAGAGAAATAAACACAAACATTGGAATCAACAATCAAATTATCTAAGCTTATCCTGTTGGTTGTCTTAATATTCATTTAAATCACCAAAACAATAATGAGAGATAAAAATACCAATAAAATAAACTAAAAATAATGATTTAATATCATAAGTTATTATAAAAAATCAAACCATTAATAAACCATGTTAAAAGAGACAACATATAAACCTTTTCATTTAGGACTAAACATATTCAGAAAAAAA
>CAZZHT010000035.1:2764-10987 GCA_964653825.1 uncultured Methanosarcinales archaeon | reverse complement strand
AAATTTCGTGCATTTTTTGAATTTTTTAATGTTTATAAAAAAAGTTAACGCTTATAAAAGAGATTCAATTGCTTGCAATAATTACATTTAGGGTGTTATGTTGTAAGTAGTCGTAGTAAATGTGAATCATAATTTTGGATTTAAAAATTATCTAAACATAATATTACAAATAGAATATAAATTTGAAAAATAATATTTTTTGTTTTCGGAGGATATAAGATGGATAATCTCAGTCATAAGAGGATCGATAAGATTAATTTTTCAATACTCAGCCCTGAAAAAATCAAGAAAATGGCTGTTGTTAAGATAGTTACCCCTGAGCTTTATGATAAGGAGGGATACCCTGTAGACGGAGGCTTAATGGATACGCGTTTAGGGGTTATTGATCCAAGTTTAAGATGTAGGACCTGCGGTGGAACTATCAAAGAATGCCATGGACACTACGGGTATATTCAGTTTGCAAGGCCAGTAATTCATCCTGAGTTCACATCAATAATATACGATCTTTTGAGAACTACCTGTAAGTATTGTGGTAGAACTTTGCTTGATGAGAAGGATATTAAAAAGTATAAAAAAGAATTGGATAAGATACAAGACGAAGAAGGTATTCAGGCAAGACTAGGAAAAATAAGGGAAATTATTGCAGAGTTGAGAAAGGTTGATGTGTGTCCTCATTGTCATGCTAAACAACCTAAAATCACACTAGAGAAACCTACAACTTTCTTAGAAAATGATAAGAGAATAACGCCTGTTGATGTTAGGGCAAGGTTAGAGATGATCCCGGATGATGACTTAGAGTTGTATGGATTAAATCCAAGAACATCAAGACCTGAGTGGTTTGTACTTACTTTGTTTCCGGTTCCGCCAGTTACCATGAGACCATCAATAACCCTGGAGAGTGGCAAGAGGAGTGAAGATGACTTAACTCACAAATTAGGGGATATCGTGAGAATCAACCAGCGTTTGTTTGAAAACATTAATGTTGGTGCTCCTGAGATTATTATTGAAGATCTGTGGGATTTACTACAATATCATGTTACAACTTACATCAACAATGCGCTTCCTCAGATACCACCTGCAAGACAGAGGGGTGGAAGAGCACTGAAGGCATTAGTACAGAGAATAAGCACAAAAGAGGGCAGAATTAGACACAACCTCATTGGTAAAAGAGTAAATTTCTCAGCAAGAAGCGTTATAAGTCCAGACCCATTTATAGATGTTGATGAAATAGGTGTTCCAAGAATTATTGCTATGAAACTAACAATTCCTGAAAAAGTCACAGAAGAAAATATTGAGTATCTCAAAAAATATGTTGAAAGGGGACCTGAAGATTATCCTGGAGCAAATTATGTTATAAGACCCGATGGTCGAAGAAAGAGAATAACAGAAGAAACTACAGAACAAATTTTAGATGAACTTGAACCTGGGTATGTTGTTGAAAGACATCTTATTGAAGGAGATATTGCAATATTCAACAGACAACCATCATTACATAGAATGAGTATGATGGCACATAGGGTAAAGGTCTTAGATTACAGAACGTTTAGATTGAATCCTGCTGTTTGTAATCCATATAATGCTGATTTTGATGGAGATGAGATGAACCTTCATATTCCCCAAACAGAGGAAGCAATGTCAGAAGCAAAGTACCTCATGTCTGTTGGTGCAAATATGATCTCTCCGAGACACGGTTATTCAATTATTGGAGCAATCCAAGATGGTATCAGTGGAAACTATATGCTAACTAAAAAGATGACTAAATTATCTATTGCAGAAGCATGTGATTTACTTACTTCAATAGGTGTTTTTGATTTCAATGATATCATTAATTCCAAAAAAGAAATCAATGGAAAGGATGTTGTTAGCGTTTTATTCCCAAAGGATTTCAACTTTCAGGGAAAATGTAAGGACCCAGATGAACCTGATGTAATTATAAAGAATGGTAAGTTAATATCAGGTGTTCTAGACAAATCCATTTTAGGAAATGGATCAGGGCTATTGTTGAGACAGTTGCATTTAAAGTATGGTGTTGATTTTACATTGTCTTTCCTTGGAAAGATTCTAAAACTTGGAATTGTGGTTAACACAAGATACGGATTCTCTGTATTCTTAACTGATGGCGATTTAGAACAAAAGGCAAAGGATAAAATCAAAGAGGAGTTAGATAAAGCATACAAAGACGTTGATGAATTGATAAGTCAATACAGAAATAAAACACTTAGTGTTATTCCTGGAACAACAATGGATGATACTATTGAAATAGATATCTCAAATAGGTTAAATGAAGCAAGAAACAGAGCAGGGGATTATGTTAGTCAATATTCAACAAAGGAGACATCAAGTCTGATTATGGCAAGAAGTGGAGCAAGGGGCAATATGCTGAATCTCACACAAATCGCGGCATGTATTGGACAGCAGTCAATCAGAGGAAAAAGGATTCATCAAGGATATAAAGATAGAACACTTTCATGTTTTAAGAGAGGTGATTTGGGGCCTGAAGAGGGTGGATTCATTGATAGAGGGTTTAAACAGGGAGTCAACCCTGCACAGTTCTTCTTCGCGGCTATGACTGGAAGAGATGCCTTAATGGATACTGCTCTTAGAACGCCAAAATCAGGGTATCTTTATAGAAGATTATCAAATGCGTTGCAGGATGTCTTCGTTGACTACGATCATACTGTTAGAGATGCTGGGGGATCAATTATACAATACCAGTATGGAGAGGATTCAATTGATGTTTCTAAATCAGAAGCTGGAAGGGTTAATGTGAACCGAATTGTTAGAGAGGTGCTAAATAATGAAAAAAAGTAATTCTGAAAAAATAGCTTCAAAATATAAAAATCTCTTACCTCAATCAACTATTTCAGAGGTTTTAGACACTATTCCTGAGAATCTCAATGAAAAGAAAATAAAAGAAGTGTTTGATGCAGTCCTTGAGGAATACAATTCATATAAGATTGATCCTATGGAAGCAATAGGAGTAGTCACTGCTGAATCTATTGGCGAACCCGGTACACAGATGACTCTTAGAACATTCCACTACGCAGGAGTTTCAGAGATGAATGTTACAGTGGGTTTACCTAGATTGATTGAGATTTTTGATGCAAGAAAAAAGATGAAAAAAGCTATGATAGAGATTTACCTTAAAGAAGAATACAGAAATGTAGATAAAGAGGAAATTAAAAAGATAGCGTATAAAATAAAAGAAACAAAAATTGGAGAAATTATTGATGAGATTACTGTTGATTTGATGAGTAGTTCCATAACTGTTATATTCAATAAAGAGATTTTATCCCTTCTGGGAAGGATAAAGTTGAAAGACATTGCAGAAGCTATCAAACACAAGTATGGGAACACAGAAATAAAGATAAATGATAGTGATAACACAATAACCATTACCTTTTCATCAATAAAGGATAAGGAAATTGATGTCCTATTTAAATACAGAGAGAATCTTAAAGATATCGTTATTGCTGGTATTAAAGGAATCACTCAGGTTTTACCAATTATGAGAGATGGAGAATATGTTATTCTCGCATCAGGCAATGGATTAAAGAAGGTGTTAGAACTAGATTTTGTTGATGAAACAAGAACAAGGTCAAATGATATTTTTGAGATGTATGACATTTTTGGGATTGAGGTTGCAAGGCAAACAATACTAGAAGAAGCACAGAAGGTGCTTAATGAGCAAGGCATTGATCTTGATATTAGACATTTGATGCTCGTTGCAGACCTTATGACAGTGCACGGCAAGATTGAAGGAATTACAAGACATGGCATTATTAATGCAAAATCAAGTTACCTCGCAAAGGCCTCCTTTGAGACACCTATCAAACACATAATTAATGGTTGTTTAATTGGGGGAAAAGATAATCTTCATTCTGTTGTAGAGAATGTAATGATTAACCAACCAATTCCAGTTGGTACTGGAAGGGTTAAATTAAAGTATAAATTAAAAAAATAAATAACTAAAGAAATAATAGATGAGTACTGGCAGTATAATGAGTACCATATATGTATATTGAATATCATAATATTATAAATATCATGAAAGAGTTAAAGAATGGTCTTAAATACAGAGTAAATTACATAAGTAAAGAGGTAAGTGAGAATTAAGTTTGTTATAAGTTAGAGGGTATTTAATGGTGTTAAGAATCTTTCTTGTTTTTAATGCTTTAAGGAGAAAAAAGAGAAAAATTTTTAAATGAACACGATTTGCTCTTTTAAGAATGAAATCAAAAAGTGGTTACAATGGATGATAAAATCATTAACGAAATAAGAAGCAGGTTAGGTACAGATAAGATTGTTATTGGAACAAATAAGGTCGAAAGATTGTTAATGGAAAGTAAATTGAGTCAGGTTATTGTTTCATCAAATATTCCAGAGTTCACAAAGAAAAAGCTTGAGAATCTCTGTAAATTAAATGAAAAGTGTAGTTTTAATCAAATTTCATTGAGGAATGATGACTTGGGAGCCGTTTGTAAGAAACAGTTCAACATATCAGTCATAGGGCTTATTTAATTTTTAACAATTAACGATATAAAGATTAATTATCACAAGTGTTAATACTGAGAGATCAAAAGTGGCTAAAATAAAATACGATTCATCACTGTTATTTTCTATGTCATTGTTCGAGAAGATAACACATGCTCCACTTAAAGATTGTTTCATAGATGATAATGACACACTCTGTTTCATTGTTCCTGAAACACAATTGGGAAAAGCAATTGGAAAAAAGGGAATTAATGTTAAGTTATTGTCTGATAAATTAAAGAGAAGGATAAGGATATATGAATATAGTAATAATTTGAATTTGTTTGTTAAGAATTTACTGTATCCTATAAAGGTCAATGAAATTAAAGAAGAGAATAATATAATTTATATTAAGGACCAAAGTGTTAGTAATAAGAGTATGATTATAGGTCGAAATGCTAAGAATCTTAGAAATACCGAAAAGATAATAAAGAGGTATTTTCCAAATATCAAAGAGGTTAAAGTTTTGTGAGGATTATGTAAAATGGGAAAGAAAAGTTCAGGATTATTTGCGGCTCAAAGGTTAGTTAAGAGAAGAATTAACGGAAGAATGCATAAAAAGAGTTATGTTAGAAAGAAGTTTAATTTGAAGAGAAAGGCAGATCCTCTTGAGGGTTCTCCACAGGCAAAGGGTCTTGTTCTTGAAAAGGTCCAGATTGAAGCTAAGCAGCCAAACTCTGCTATGAGAAAGTGCGTAAAGGTTCAATTAACGAAGAATGGTAGAACCGTTACTGCTTTTGTGCCTGGGGCAAATGCTTCCAAATTTATTGATGAACACGATGAAGTTATAATCGAATCAATTGGCGGCAAGATGGGCCGTGCAAAGGGAGATCTTTCAGGAGTGAGATTCCAGGTCATAAAGGTAAATGGACAATCACTTAATGCTCTCAGAAGAGGAAAGATTGAGAAAGCAAGAAAGTAAGGTTCTAAACATTCTTACTTCTTTTGTTTTATTTTTTGTTTTAATTTCTTTTAATTTTTCAATTTCTAATTTTTTACTTAAATTTGCTTTATCAAAGGTAAAATAGATAGATTTCAATTCCTACTTCTAAACGTTGCAAATGGTTCTAATAATGAAGAGATTATCAAGAATTCTAACAATAAAAAGAGATTTTGTGATATTTAGTTAAAATAATTCTATTAAAAGAATAATTATTAAAAGAATAACGGAGATTTTGGAAAAAAATAAAGGACGCCGAGGCTGGGATTTGAACCCAGACAGGTGTAACACCAACTAGCTCTCCAGGCTAGCGCAATACCAAGTTATGCGACCTCGGCATAAAATGCAAAAAAACAAACAATACAATAAGTATTGTGGTTTAGTTAGAGTTTATACTGTTAAGAGATGTTGTAAGATACCCTTTAAACATCATAAACACTCGTAACAACAATGTAAAAGTTGAAGATATTTGCTTTATTGTGAAAAGCTTCTATTTATAATTGTTTTTATTTTTGATATTATTATGACTCTTTTCTTAGGAGTGATTTATTACTATTATGTAAATGATTAATTTGTAAAAGATTAATTTCTGTGAATCATTAGTTTATGTAGAATTAATGTTCAGGAAAACCTCTGTTTAAAGTTACTTGAATCTCTTTATGAATCTTTAATTATGTAAAAAAATGTTATGTCTGTTTTAAATTGTAAAATTTTAATTATGCTTTTCTGTTGAACATCTTTTCTAAATCAGAGGAAGAAAATTCAATTATCGTTGGCCTACCATGAGGACAGGTGAAGGGTCTTTCACACTTCATTAATGAGATTATCAAAGAGTTTGCTTCAGGAATCGTTAGTTCTTTACCTGCTCTAATAGACATATGACAGGCCATTGTTTCTAAAACCTTATTTCTAAGTAGTTTTTCCTTGTCCTTTTTGATGTTTTTTATATCCCCTAGAATCTCATCAATTAAAGCTCCGATGTCATTTATTTGTAAGAATGATGGTATTGATCTTACAAGAAAGTCATTTCCCTGAAAGGGCTCTATATCAAACCCAAGTTCAGAAAAGTAACCAAGGTTCTCTTTTAGTAAAGCATTATTTTTAGGATGTACCGAAATCATCTTTGGATTTAACAATGCCTGTTTTGGAGGTTTTGTTTCATTAAATTTCCTCTTTATTTTCTCAAAGTTGATTCTTTCATGACTTGCATGTTGATCAACAATAGCCATACCTCTATCTGTTTCAAGAATAATGTAAGTGAGATCTATTTGACCTAAAACCCTAAATTTTTTGAAGGGAACCTTTACAATATGAGCTTCATCCAATATAGATGAAAAATCCAACCAGTTCTCTTGGTTTGGTGATGATTTTGGTTCGTGAATCTCAGATGATTTCTCGAAATTTGTAGGATTATTTGCATTGTTTGTACTATTTAAATTAGTTGAATTATTTAAAGTATCTGAATTGGTTGGGGTAATACTTTTATTAATGATACCTCTATTAATGGCTTTATTGGAAGTGTCTATTGATTGTGAACCATGGTAACTATTGATATTGACATCATAGAGATTCATATCCTCTTTTAAAACTGACTGCGTGGATTCTTTTAGATTATACTTCCTAAAATGCTCTGTTTCAGAAGCAGGACGATTGTTGTTTTGTTCAATAGTACTACGATAATCATTAGTGTTAGATAAGATATGATCGTATTGATTATAAGGATTTTTACTATTATTATAGTTTGTGAGCTTCTGTTCACTCTTGTAACTCCTGTAACTACTGTTGGATTTGTTTTTTGTTGGGAATAGATTGCTGGATTCAAGTACTTTTTTTACTGCGTTGTAAAGGGTTAAATAGACAAACTCTTCATTATCAAATTTTATCTCTTGTTTTGTAGGATGTATGTTTACATCTATTTTTGATGGGTCTATTGTCAGATTTAGAATAGCAACTGGCTTTCTGCTTAAAAATAGCATTGACTTGTAAGCATCGATTATTGCTTTTGATAGTAGTTTTGATTTGATGTATCTCTTGTTAACATAGAAACTCTGATAGTCCTCGGTTTTTGATAGAGTTGGCTTTCCTATGACTCCGGAAACCTTAATAATTCCATTTGAGAAGTCAACTTCAAGAAGGTTCTGTGAGATTTCAGGACCATAAACATCTCCAACTCTCTTAATCAATGAATCTGTTCTTGGAGTATTAAAAATAAGTTTTCGATTGTTGTAGACCTTAAAGGAAACATCAACATAACATAAGGAGTACTGTATAACAATGTCAAGGATGTGCTTCTGTTCAACAGTAGCTGACTTTAGAAACTTCCTCCTTACAGGAACATTATAGAAGAGATTCTTTACAACTATTGAAGTTCCCACAGGAGCAGCAACTTCATCAATTTTTGTGTCTAACTTACCTTCGTTTAGTTGTGGTTTTGATATTAACCTATAGGCAACATTACTATTTCGAGTTTTAGAAGTTATTTCAACATCTGCAACAGAAACAATGCTTGCAAGTGCCTCACCTCTGAAACCAAGTGTACGAATGGAATATAAGTCATCCTCAGAAGTAATCTTACTCGTGGCATGTCTCAATATAGATTTTTTTAAGTCATCTAAATCCATACCTTGCCCATCATCTACAATCTTTATGAGGGTTTTTCCTCCGTCTTTTATAAACAACTGAATATTTTTTGATTTTGCATCTAACGAATTTTCAATGAGTTCCTTAACAACAGAGGCAGGCCTTTCAAT
>CAZZHT010000035.1:0-2664 GCA_964653825.1 uncultured Methanosarcinales archaeon | reverse complement strand
TTGCATCTAACGAATTTTCAATGAGTTCCTTAACAACAGAGGCAGGCCTTTCAATCACTTCCCCTGCTGCTATTTTAGAAACAACATCCTCGCTTAACATATGGATTTTAACCATTTTTATATCTCCATTTTTATAGTGAAATGGTTTGTTTTTAAATAATAGGTTTGAAATAATAAGTTTTAAAATAATCAATGATATAAATAAAAAGATAACATATAAAAATAATGTAACATTGATGAAATAAGATGGTAAAAAGATTTTAGATTAGATTATAGATTACAGCATTATAAAAACATAGTATTATAAAAACAATAAAAAAGCATAACTAAAAAGATAAACATGGGCTTTTGGTTTTATATAGTTGGTTTAAGTAAATATTCTTACTTATAAGCATTTGTATGGGATTTCATAGGATGAAAGATGGGGCTGCGAGGATTTGAACCCCGATTGGACGCACCCCAAGCGCCAGTGATGACCAAGTTACACTACAGCCCCCTTAACTAATTAACTAGGGATACTTTCTAATTTAAGACATAGGATAATAGATATTGTATGAAATTCGTATGAAATTTAGATGATATTTGTATGAAAGACATATGGGAATCATATGGAGTTAGATGGAATTAATATTAAGTAATCTAAATTTGAGTAATCTAAATGAGTAAAACTCTAAGTAAGTTCTGAGGTGGTAACTTTCACTTGATTTTAGGAACAAAACCAAATTTAAAAAACTTTTTATTTAATCAATAACACAGATTATCTGTCAATGAAAATGTGTTCAGTGTTGTTTTTATTTCTGCTTTTAGTCGCTTTTAGAGAGTTTGTTCTTAGAATGATTTTTGAATTTTTTTGAGTAATCCTTAATTAATTTATAGGTATGATGAGGTGCAATGAATATATCAATTAACAGGGTTTTGAAATTAAGAATAAAAAAATCTTGAAAAAAGTACTTGATTGATTTGTAGGTTTCTGTAAGTATTCTAAACAATAAAAGAATAAAGGTATCAGGTGTTCTATAAGAGAAATAGGAATAATTATAGGATTTATTAAGAACACTCAGAAGAGTGTCGTGCTGGCAATGATACACAATAGCAACAGGACAGTAAGCGGTTTTCAAACCAAGCAAGGTTATTCTTTTTGAGAAGTCAACATCCTCATAGTTTGTTTTATATCTGTTGTCAAATGCGAGGTAACTGTAATTTCCCTTTTTGATTTCACTTCTTTTAATCTTTTTTGAGTTTAAATTCGAGTTTAAATTACGATTCAAATGTGATTTTGGCTTTAAATGGTTATTAAAATTTGGTGTAATCCTTAACTTTTCTAAATCAATAAGCATATTGTTCCCAAAGATAAAGTCAGGATTAGTTATTGCATGATTGTTCTTCATAATCTCATAGAGAACATCATGGAAATCAGTATTGGAACAATTATTATCAAAATTATGAGGATAATTATTCAGAGAATTATTAAGACAATTATTAGGAGGATTACCAAAATCATGATGAGAATTATCAGAATAATTGTTATAGGAGTTGTCGTATGAGTGATTATGATTATTATCACTTTTATGATATCTGTAGAGATTCATAAGAAAAAGGGGTTTTTCCCAGTTCTGTTTTAAGTGTATGGCTCTAAATAAATCAGGGGCTTTTGTATGATAAACCTCATATAGAAATCCACCAACCGTGGTAAGATTCTGTTTTTTGATACAATTATACAGGTTCAGAAGCCAATCTTCTGATGCAATTGAATTTGTGTTTAAGGAAGCAAGGTATCTTGTTTTAGATTTTTTAATGGCTATATTGCGTGCGTTTGCTATACCATTATCTTCTTGTTTGATAAAGGTCAGCTTTGGAGTGGTTTTCAATGTGAATTTTTGATTGCTTTTTGAATTGACCTGATTATTTTTTTTAGTGATTTCCTGATTTACCTTTAAAATCTCGTTTTTTATTTCCTGAAAATCGTTTTTGATAATTAGCATTATTTCAGATGGCATTAGTGTCTGACACAGAAGGGATATAAAAGGTTGAATATAGTTATCTTCACTGGAAATTATAGGTATACATGCTGTAATTCTAACATTTTCTCTTAACATTTTTCTTAGCTCAGGATTAGTTTTTAGTTTAATCTTTTGTTGAGGATTTTACCGTATGTTTTATTTAATATTTTCTTAAGATTTTATTGAATAGTTCGTTGGATTTTCAATTGAATTGTTTCATACAAGAGATAGGCTCATCTAATTTAATATACCTCTCACTATTTTATTAGCCCTTCTTATTTGCCCTTTTGTTTTTGAAATCAAAAGTAATATAAAAAATGAATGTTTCCTAAAAACCATTAGAGAAAGCTCTCAAGATAAATAGGGTAAATAGGATAATAAGAAAATCAGAATAAGAAAGGGTGTTAATATGAAGTGTGAGATATGTGGGTCTAAGATTGGTTATGGAATTCTACATAAAACAAAAGGAACGTATGTTAAAGACAATAAGGGAAAACTTCATGTCATCTGTTCAGAGTGTCAAAAAAAATATAGAACAAGGAGTGAAATTCTAAAACAATTGGGTTTGCTCGATTGATTACTGATTGTTAATCATTTTTATTGAAATATAAAAGAATTAATAAAGACATGATGTTAAAAGAATAAAAATATGAAAACATAAGTC
>CAZZHT010000034.1:0-11098 GCA_964653825.1 uncultured Methanosarcinales archaeon | reverse complement strand
GCCAGAGTGATTTATCTTTGCTATATTTTGTGCTATCTCCACAGAATTGCCTTAATTTATCTAAATTGTAGACATCAACATAATCATCAGAGGAAATGTTACCTTTCAGGTAATTAATAACCAAATTATAATTATTTTTTATAGAATCATTAATTTCTTTATTAATTTGATTTATCTCATCACAAGTCCTATAAGCAAAAGGATTATTTTTTCTTGCTTCCATTAAAGCACTATTAAGGGCCTCACAGCTTGAATCATTAAATATTGAACAAACAGTACTTTCTTGATTAGATTTATTAGATAATGCTGTTACTTTTAAAAGGGACTTTTTTTCACCAGTAGAAAGATCTTTTAAACGCCATCCGGCTGGCTTATAAGCAGTCCAATAAGTTCCAGTACGTGGAACAGTATAATCTATTAGTTTAAGCGTTTTATCATTTTTCATGCATTCTTCACGTGTTCCATTAAGTAATTTCGTATTACTTGTTTCACTAAGATTATATGTTGTAAAAAACTCCAAAGACATATCCTTTTCAGTCATTTGAATAGGCGGCCTTTGATAAGTATAATCATCAGGAACAAATAAAGAGGTTGCTCTTTTTAAATTGTCCTTATTCAGTGAATAAACTCTCAAATCGTTTAAGTAAGGAATCAAAGAGTCATAGGGTCTAAATCCGAAATTTCCAAATTTTGGATAAGGAAAAACAGTAATAGGAGAAAGAGATTTTGGGGTTATAATTAACTGATACATAAATTGATTAATATATGGATTTACATTTCTATCAACGTTATTATATGTACTACAAAGTGGTTTTGTCTCAGTGCTTAATTTTGGAGAATTAGCGGGTACGGTTCCTCGAAGAAAGTATGGAAAGTTAAAATTCGCTTCAACAGAAAGGATTGAAGAAAAAGATATAAGATGTTTAATTGACTCAAAATAAACACTCCTACCCTGATTTTGTTTAATTTCTTTCAAAAAAGTACTTACAACTGTATTAACTTTACTCGCATCATGAGCTAAATAATCTTCCAAAGCTGTACAAGTCATATAATCATGGCTTTGATAGTATAAATCAGCAGTATTACAAATGAATCCAGATTCAGGAGCTAAACAATTAGCTTGCGTTACGTTCATTCCATTTTCCTTATAATGCTTTCCCTCAATAAACTGTTCTATTTCAGAGCAAAGTTCACTTTGAGAGTTAGATTCATCACAAAGCAGATATTTTAAATAAAAAGGATCTAATCCCCAAGAATGTTCTATAAAGCCACAATTAGATGGTTCTTTACTCTTTTGTTCAAAACAAGAAAACAGTAAGGTATGATAAGGAATTGATTTAAGATTATTCTCAACTTTTAGCAAAGAATCAACCTTGCTTTCAGATATAGCACTTTTAGATATAGCATAGAGACCATATCCTACATATCTAAAATCATGAGAGATGCTAAGATAATGTTGATCTGCAACACAAGGATATTTAAGAGTAATTGATTTTTTTAATGAATTTTCGTTACTGTTAGAATTATCCAGTTCGGAGTAATCATAAATTTTAAAAGAACTGTCCAGATAAGTTATCAAAGGATTTCTAACAAGTAATATCCATTCTTTATCATCATTAGGAGCAGTTGAAAGAGGAAATGTAAAATAAATAGGACCTGTTGACATAGGTGATTGAAGACAGATGGGCAGATGTTGAAACGCGTAAAGTAAATCGTGGTCACCTCCTGAGGAAAAAAGAGAATTCATATCAAAGAGATAGTGATATTTATTAAATTTATCACTTATGTTTTTCTCAATAACATTCCCACTCTTAATACAATCTTTCTCACTACTCTTGCTCCTTTTCAGAGAAAAAGTTGTTTTCCCTGATGAATGTACTCCGACAATACAAAAAAAGACCTTATCCTGCGGATAGCTCAAAGTATCAACATCAACGGTAAACACCTGTGCTGCCTTGTCATTATTCACGAATTCAGCAACATTCTCAAGAAATTGCTCATAAACAGATTTAGCGGCCTGTTCATCAGTCAGAATAGCACGACTCCCACCCCACGGCAAATGAAGAATATTCAACACCCATAAAAAAGGGCCATGTATCAAATTATTGCCAACAACCATTACTACTACCACTGTTAATAACACAATGATAAGTTTTGAAATAGTACTTGCAGCAACCATTATGCTTATTTCTGTATTCTCCTTATATTTAAAATTATCGGAATCAAACTGATTTTAATGAAAAAATATTTAAAACTTGAATGAAGCTGTTTAAACCATGGTTAGTTTCAAAGAAGCTATTGATTATTACAAAAATCCTGCAGTCCAAGAAGCAATTTTAGAATACAGTAGAGACAGAGAAGTAGGTATTCGCTTTAGTGTTGATGACATTTCCACTGCTAAAGGCCAGTTTAAAAGAGGAGAAGTATTAACTACACCTTATGAGGTCTTTGACTTTGTTAGAAAAGGAGCAAGTTCATTTCATGTCTCCGAAGAGAGATGGAGTGATCCTAAGGAACTCTCAGTTGGATTAAACACAAAGAAACTAAACGAGTTAAGAATTGGTTGGGACTTAATCATTGATATTGACTTCAAGATTTGGGAGGCAACAAAATTAATAGCTGATGCAATCATAAAAGTACTTAGAAAACACAGAATCAACAATATAGGATGTAAATTCTCAGGAAACAAAGGATTTCACATAGCAGTTCCATACGAATCATTTCCTTCAATGTTATCATATTCAGACAATGGCACAATAGTAACTAAACCAGTAAGAGAACTATATCCCCAGGCAACAAGGAGAATCATAGATTATATCATAGAAATGATAGACCCATTAAAAGAGAGATGTCCACTCTCAAAGAAAATAATGGCTCTACCAGAGTTTAACAATTATATTGAAAGTCACAAAGACGAGAAAAATAGAATAATCACAAAAATATGCCCTAAATGTGGTCAAATTAAAAGAGATAACAACAAGAGCTTTGAGTATGTCTGCCAGAACTGTGGTTATAGAATAGTATCAAGTGAAGATGTTAACTACAAAATATGCCCAAAATGTCATCATGTAATGAAAAAAGTAATCATAAACGATAAATGTAATTGTTCAGATGATGAATATATTAACAAAGTCAATCTTGATGTAGACACAATCCTTATTTCTCCAAGACATCTATACAGATGCGCTTATTCACTACACGAAAAGTCGGGGTTAGTTTCCCTACCCATTGATCCCGACGATGTACTCAACTTCAATAAAGAGAATGCAAAACCTAACAAAGTTAATTTCAAGTATAAGTTCATTGATGCAACGAAATCAAGAAAGAATGAAGCGAATTATCTTTTTATCAACGCCTTTGACAGCACCATCAGTAATGATATAAAAAATAAGGTCACACAAGACAAAAGCAAAGTAAATTATAAAAATTCAGATTATGCCTATTCAGGAAAAGCAATACCTCCAGTATACTTTCCAGATAGCATAAAAAAAGGATTAAACGGATTGCAGGATGGGCGAAAGAGATTTTTATTCATTTTAATGAACTTCCTTGATAATGTTGGTTACAACAAAGACGAAATTGAATCAATGGTTATTGAGTGGAACAAGAAAAATACTGAGCCACTTAGAGATAGCTACATAATCGGCCAACTGAATTATTTCAAAAGAAGAAAAAATAAGATTCTTCCCCCAAACTACGATAACGAGTCATACTACAAAGACTTAGGAATACTAAGTGAATCAGAAGAGAGAAGTAAAATAAAGAATCCAGTTACCTTTGCAAAGATTAATTATAAGAATAATTCCAAACATAAGAAAGGGGTTAAAAAGAAAAATAAAAAATCAAAAAATAAAAAATAATTCTTTGTTCATTAATTTTCTGCTTATTTTATTCACCAACACAACAGTTATCTCTGTCACTCATACAATCATAAAATCAATAATACCTTGGCTTTGGTACTGGAGTCATCATTAATGTAGGGATTGGTGTTACAGTAGGAGTTACTGTTATAATTGGTGTTGGAATAGGGGTATAACGTAGAATCACACACCTTCCACCGCTACAAGTCCCGTTAATTTTTCTACAATCGAATATCTTTCTCTCAGGTTGCCCGCTTGCAGAACAATAGGCCTCGGATAAGAGGTAATAACTTGCACAGTAGTCATAGTGGTATTCAGTTCCCAACTTCACATATCCATAGGTTCCATAATTCAAACCACCATCTGAGTCATAACAGCTATTGGGTGTTGGTGTTGGAGTTACATTGATATTTGTATTGACAGGCATACACTCAGAATTACATTTGCAAACATATTTACCACTAGGAGTGTAATCCAACTTGCTATTACATATATACTCAGAACCAATGAACATTCCATTGCACCTATTATCATTGCCCGTTGTTACAATAGGTAACTTTATTGGGCACATTTTAGCGACAGGTGTTGAATTCAGCTCTTTTACAATAGAGCACCCTGGTTGGTCGTAGCTCCATGTTGCTCCACCTGTTGTTTTACAAACAATCTGTGGAACACTCTTATAACCATTCCAAACATAGTCAGTCGTTAGATAACCGTACATTATCTTGTTCATATTAAGATTACAGTTCCTTGCATCTACAGAACAAGTGTAATTATTCATATTCTGATGTGTATTAACACATGTTCCATTAACACAGGCATTAAATCCATAGAACTTACAGTTGTACGAAGTATAATAACAGCTCTGTTTGTAATTTGGTTCAGCGGTTGGGCCGCAATAATACTTTACCGCAAAATCACCATTACAATGATCAACATGTAATCCCTGACGATCCATACACTCACCATGTGTCACGAGTAATTTTGAAAGAGGTAGTAATTGGGTACTACTCTTACAGAAACCTTTAGGCGTAGGCGTTGGAGGTATTGGCGTTATAGTTGGAGTTGGTGGAATTGGTCTTACCTTACAGGGATTAATACCATTCCTTAACTGCTCACTACACCACATCTCATTACGGCTGTGCTGTGAAAAGTTTACGAAATCAGAGAAAACTATGCGTCCATCCTTGTTGAAATCACACTTTGGATTGTAATTTGAATTATTACAGTTTGACTGATAGGCCTTCTTGAATACAGCAAATAGGGACTCACATTCAGGGCCCATCTTATTTTGACTCTCATTATTAGAGTTGTTGTTTATTGCAGGACTCTTACAATCCTCAGGGCAATTACAGTAATTCTCACCAGCTGCCTGGTTACAGTAGCCATCTCCACACTTAATACAGAGCATTCCAGAACCAACAGGCTGCCTTGAGCTAACACAAGAACCATTCGCACCTGGTTTGAGATATGGACTAACTGCCTTTAATCCAGAACAACAGTAAGTTGTATACTGTGGATTTACTGGACCAGAAGTTAAGCCACCCTCCGTTACACAACTATTATTCTTATGAGGTGTTGGTGTTGGAGTAAATGGTATGGTTGGTGTAGGGGTATAGCGTAGAATCACACACTTACCCTGACTACAAATTCCATTCATATCACTACAATCAAACATCTTTCTCTCTGGTTGTCCACTTGCTGAGCAATATGCTTCGGATAAGAGATAATTACTTGCACAGTAGTCATAATTGTATTTAGTTCCTGACTTCACATATCCATAGGTTCCATAATTCAAACCACCATCTGAGTCATAACAAACATTAGGCGTAGGCGTTGGAGGTATTGGCGTTATAGTTGGAGTTGGTGGAATTGGTCTTACCTTACAGGGATTAATACCATTCCTTAACTGCTCACTACACCACATCTCATTACGGCTGTGCTGTGAAAAGTTTACGAAATCAGAGAAAACTATGCGTCCATCCTTGTTGAAATCACACTTTGGATTGTAATTTGAATTATTACAGTTTGACTGATAGGCCTTCTTGAATACAGCAAATAGGGACTCACATTCAGGGCCCATCTTATTTTGACTCTCATTATTAGAGTTGTTGTTTATTGCAGGACTCTTACAATCCTCAGGGCAATTACAGTAATTCTCACCAGCTGCCTGGTTACAGTAGCCATCTCCACACTTAATACAGAGCATTCCAGAACCAACAGGCTGCAGTTTGGGGTTAGGGGTAATGCAAGAACCATTCACTCCTGGTTTAAGATATGGACTAACTGCCTTCAATCCAACACAACAGTAAGTTGCATACCTAGGATTCACTGGACCAGAAGTTAAGCCACCCTCCTTCACACACTTCTTATGAGTTATATTTATGTAAGGAGTTGGAGTAAATGGTATGGTTGGTGTTGGTTTTGGCGTAGATATCTCAGCTGCTCTTATTTCAACACCGAAGTACTTCATCAAACCATTATCTCTGTTATTGGTATAT
The DNA here is from genome assembly GCA_964653825.1 of uncultured Methanosarcinales archaeon. GTDB lineage: Archaea > Nanobdellota > Nanobdellia > Woesearchaeales > CAZZHT01 > CAZZHT01. Next base: position 4,737 of record CAZZHT010000034.1, on the reverse strand, counting down.
ATATTTAAGATTGAATCTCCTCCCGATATCACCTTGAAGGTCCATTTATCTGTTCCGAAGTTTCCTTCAATAGGATAAGGTCCATTGTTTTTAATACCCAAATGTTCATGCTTTATGAACCTCAACACATTATAATTGTAAAGAATTCCATTAAAGAAGTATCCTGAATCACCTGGATTTCTTAAAGAAATAATTATGGTATCCCCTTTTTTTGCTTTGACTACTTTAGGAGAATCTTCTGTTAGGGTTATTGTTGCTGTTTTATTAGTATTGTTTATTGTTTTCTTCAAACAAATGCCATCTGAACAAACACCACTACATCTAATAGATTCTCTTTTCCATTGTGAATTACTAGTACAAACTCCTTCTATCAGAGTGCCATCATTCTGACACTGATCTGTGAAAATTGTTTCTCTTGAGCCACCTTTAACCAGAATAATAGAACCTTTTACATAAGGATTCAGCCCACCATCTGTATCAACACATTTTGTTATATTTCCTATTGGATGTATGCTGTGGTTAGTTATTTCTGGTCTTGCTTTGATATTGTTGTTCGTTGGTTTACATGTACAGCTTGTAAAATGGCACTGCGGTGTATAACCTGCGTTACAGTTGTTACTTCTTACCCAAGGAATGATAAACCAATTACATTTACAGGTCCCCGCTGAGTTTGTCTGGGCCGATACCTTTGGAATTACACTTGTAACTATTCCTATTAAAAATATAACAGAAATAGTTACTAATAATAGTTTTTTGTTCATTTTATCACCTTTTGATAATTCATCATAATTCAATATACATTTTTGTATACTAATATTCATTTTAGTGTACAACTTATATTTAAGCTTTTTCATTTTTGTGTTTTATTAGAAATAGTATTGAAAGATATACTTACATCTATTGTTTTCTAACAGATTTTAAGATACAACTTGATAAAACAAGAAAGTACTGCTTATCTTTAAGAATTTACAATGAACTAAACCCCATCCTATTTTAATTTTACGCTTTATTAGTTTCTTATTAATTTTCTTTTTAGAAATAAAAGTTTATAATTCTAAATTTTAAGAATTAAATAAAAGAAGGGTTAAAAATAAAAAGAAAAAGTATTGCTTAATTCTTGTTTGGGTACTCCAATGACATCTTTTCCAAACGAAGCAAATCATTCCAGTCCCTATTAATATATTTTTGGATATTATCAACAATGTACTTATTTTCTGGCTTTAATAGGTGTCTAAATCGCCCCTGTGGCTTTATGAACTCCATTATAGGAAGTGGTTTACTTGGCTTATAGTTTATTTTGTAATTTCCATTTTCCACCTCATATAATGGCCAGAAATTTGTTTCCACTGCTAACTTTGAAATCCTTACCGCAGAATCAGAGGGAATTTTCCATAATGGGATACATGGAGATAATACTACAATCACTGCCGGCCCTTTTACTGCAAAGGCCTTCTCGGCTTTCCTCAAAAGGTCTGCCCAATTTGATATAGATGCCTGAGCCACATAAGGAATATTATGAGCAACTGCAATCTTTCCAAGATTCTTTCTCCAGATTTCCTTTCCCTTGTGAACCTTACCTACAGGAGTTGTGGTTGTATTTGCCCCTAATGGAGTAGCACTACTTCTCTGACCCCCTGTATTCATATATCCCTCATTATCATAACACACATACACAAAATCGTGACCTCTCTCCAATGCCCCTGAAAGAGATTGAAGTCCAATATCGTATGTGCCACCATCACCACCAAAAGCGACAAACTTCATATCCTTCTTGATTTTACCCTTCTTCTTCAAAACTCTGAAAGCTGTTTCAACACCAGAGATAGTTGCCCCAGCATTCTCAAAGGTATTGTGAATCCAAGGAACATTCCATGCTGAAGTTGGATAAATCGTTGTTGCAACCTCGAGACATCCAGTTGCATTTGCCACAACTACATTTGAATCAGTAGCTGACAAAATAGCTCTTGCAATTATTGGAACAGGACAACCCGCACACATTCTGTGTCCCGAGTTTAATTTTACATCCTTATTTACATAATCAAAAAGATTCATTTTTTCACCTTTCCTTTAAAATTTATTCTATTGTAATTCTCTATTTAATTATTGATATCATAAAACAATATACAAATCACAAAAAACTACAATACTCTTTTATTCTCTCAATCCAATATAATTTTTATCCTTCAATTTCTTATTGTTCAACAGATCATCAAAGACCTTTGCAACATCCCTCTCATAAATGGATCTTCCACCCAAACCAAAGATATAACTAAATAGCTTTGGTTTCTTATCTAAATCAAACAATGCATTTTTTATTTCTCCAAAGATTGGAGCATCTGCACCAAAAGAGAATGACCTGTCCAAAACTGCAATTGCCTTCACATTTTTTAGCAGCTTTCTCACTTCATTATAGGGGAATGGTCTAAATAACCTGATTTTTAGCAAACCAACATTCTTTCCACTTCTTCTATACTTATCAACAACTTCTTTCACAGTCCCAGCAGTTGAATTGAGTGTCACAATAACAACATCAGCCCTACTTGCATAATAATTCTCAACCATTGGATATTTTTTTCCAGTAATTTCTGAGAGTGATGAAGCTATTTTATTATAATTTTTATAGACCTGTTCCATTGCATCTTCCTGTTGTCTCTTAGTTTCAAAGAAGTAATCAAAAAGTTCAAGAGCCCCAATAGATAGAGGGCTCTTGTTAAAAAATAAACTATCCTTTGGTTTGTAAGTTCCAACATATCTTTTTACAACTGAATCCTTAAGCAAACTCACATTAGTCACACAGTGACTTGTTATAAAACCATCTTGAATGACCATCGAAGGCACATTAAACATTTCAGACAATCTCATTGCTAACAAAGCATTCTCATAGACCTCTTGTGCGTTTTCAGAATAAAACTGAATCCAACCAGCATCTCTACAAGCCATTGTATCAGAATGATCGCAATGTATGTTAATCGGTGAAGATAATGCTCTATTAGCAACACCCATTACAATAGGTAACCTCAACCCAGCAGCAGCATTGACAACTTCAAACATCAACGCAAGACCTACAGAAGATGTAGCAGTCATAGCTCTTGCCCCAGAAGCAGAAGCTCCCATTGTTGCACTCATAGCAGAGTGTTCAGATTCAACCCTTATGAGTTCTGTATCAACAATACCATCAGCAACAAACTTCGCAAACTGTTCCATTATTGGGGTCTGTGGTGTTATTGGATAAGCTGCAACAACATCAGGATTTATCTGACGCATTGCATTTGCCATTGCTTGGGCTCCCGTTAATGCTCTTTCTCCCTCGTAATTTTTGTTTTGACTTTTAGTTACCATTTTTAATGCACTATTTTTAGCATTCTTTTTATTCCTTTTAGCTTCGAGTTCCATTTTCTGTTTTTTATTTTTTGAATTTGATTGTCTATTCATTGAAATCAGCCTCTGGTTTCATGGTTATTGCCTTTGTTGGACATACACTAGCACAGATTCCACAACCCTTACAGTAATCAAGATTTGTTTCCAACCTCTTGGGTTTTTTACCTTTTTTCACAGGAATCGCATTATCAGGACAGTAGAACACACAAGTCATGCAATTGACACATTTGCTTGCATCAAATACAGGTCGATATGCTCTCCATGTTCCTGTTTTATTCTTTAATGAAGTATTTTTATCAGTAATCATACCTCCGATAGGAATTTGCTTCCATGACTTGAGTTTTTCTGAAGAGTTCTTGCTTTTATTGTTAGAGTTACTCTTTTTTGAAGAGATCATGCTAATTTCACCTCGGAATATGCTTTCTTAATCATCTCGATATTTTTCTCAGTTTTATCCTTTCCAATCTTATTAATAAAATGATTTCTCACCTTTGATATAAGAGTGTTTCTATCTACAAGATTAGAGACACTTAATAATGCGCCTAACATAGCCATATTAGTTCTATTCTCTTTCAATGTTGAAAGTGCAATATCTGTTGCATCAATATAATACAGCTTTCCTTTGAAACCCTTCAAGACAGGTTTCTTCTTTGAGTTCGTTACAATGACTGTATCCTTAGTAACTCCCTCAAGAAGCTCTGGCATTGATAATAATGTTGGATCAACTACAACGAGATAATCAGGATTCACAACCGGTTGAAAGGTTCTAATTGGTTTATCTGACATTCTAACAAAGGCCTTCACAGGAGCTCCTCCTCTTTCAGGTCCGTACTCTGGAAACGCCTGAATCTGCTTTCCTTCATCAAGTGCAGCTTCTGCAAGCATCTGAGCAGCTGTCTTAGCACCCTGTCCTCCTCTTCCATGAAATCTGATTTCAATGAAATCCTTTTTTTCAGCAGGAACACTGGTAGAACTCCTTTTACTAATTAATTTGGACACTTTTTTCACCTTTTTGTTTTCAAAGCAAACACATTTTCAAAAAAATTTATTTTCATTTATAAAATTATATCATTTCTAAACAGGAGTAAAAAGTACAAGTACAAAAAATGTAAAAAATGTAAAAAATAGATTATACCACATTAATTCTTAGCAATAGATTATTACTGTTGTCTGTCCTATTATTTGTTCTGTTTTTCTGTTCTATCGTTCGTTCTGTTGTTGATTCTGTTATTCGTTTTGAGTTTCATCTTTAATGATTTATTTAAAACTTATGGAGTTGTGAGTGTTTTTGACACCAATCTAAAAAATATTTTTTCATCATTTTTGAAGTTTCACTCAATCCCAAAAAAACTACCTAAA
>CAZZHT010000033.1:0-11102 GCA_964653825.1 uncultured Methanosarcinales archaeon | reverse complement strand
CAATCATACAAGGCTCTGGACCTTGTGACCTCGGTTCGAATCCGAGCGGGGCTATTTTTCTTTGATATATTGAAAAGCTATTTTTGATTATTATTTCGTTACTTCATTATTATTTTATTATTATTTCATTATTCTGTTCTGTTATTCAATTACTCAATTATTTTGTCATTTTTATCATTGCTATTCTATCATTGCTATTCTATTATTTTGTTGCTTTCTCATTGATAATTTATCGAGATTTTTTAGATTTTTAGTAAAACTCTTAAATTTTCTTTTGAATAACTCTTTGTTAGGGACAACACAATTAACTATGAAAACAAAAGGATTAAATATAAACAAATAAAGAGAGTTAAATAAAGATACAAAGGTGATGAAAATATCTCTATTCAATATCGTTATCCAGCAGGATAAATTCGAGATAAACAAAAGATTTAGGAAAGTAGCTTACGATAATATCTTAGATGATAAAGACGATCTTAGCTTGGAAAAGTATCTTAAAGAGAGAGATTACAAGAGTTTTATTGATAAACTTAAAATAAATATTCTTCTATCAGGACTACCAAAGACAGCATATGGTATGAGAAGATTGTCTCGTTTCTTAATAAATGAGATGTATAAAGTGACTGATGATAACGTTAGTGGAGAACATCTTTTTGATGGGGATCATAGAGGAAAAGAGGGCAGGAAAAATATCATTGGCGAGAGAGATAATTATGATAAAATACTGTCCTTTAAACTAATTAAAGAAAAATTAATGGATTTTAAAAAGGGTTTTGAAACCTACATTAGAAATTCTGGAGAAGGAAGTGAAGAGTTTAAGATTTATCGTTCAATCGAAACATGTGGCCTACCAAGGACAACTAAGGGCAAAAGAAATTTGTATGATTTAATAAAGGATACTGAGCTTACTGCTGATGATATTTATGATGCTTATAAGAAAAATAAAATGGAGAACAATGAATTTGAGAGAATTCGTAAAAATGTTAGGGAAAAATTAGGTCTTGATATATACGATAATTAAGTTCTAAAATCATATTTCTATTGTTAATGTTTTCTGTTAAGATTTATTCTTAAAATTTTATTGTCACTATTTTTTAATCTCTTTTAGCATTAATTGATTTCTCTGTTTAAATAAATTAGGGCTGTTTGAATAAACTTAATAGCTCTCATGAAAGATTTATTCTTAAAGAAGTGCTGAGTGCCAAAGCTAAAAGAACTATCTTCAGATTTTATATATGATTATGTCCTATATTAATCATGTTTTATATCAATTATATTTCATATTATCTTTTATCTATTTTTTTTTGATTAGCTTTATGCTTTATTGCTCTATTCTGTGTTCCGATTAATCTCATTTATTGCTATTGCTATTAAAGAAGCTATCATTATTATTATCCAAACAATCATGTTTTTTGGAAAAGGCATGACCTTAGTTATCTTATCGTTTGATAAATTGGCAATATATTGACCAACAATACTCTTGCTGGCTAATGCTTCTTTTATAACGAATACCGCTGATATTAAGAGTAGTATCATGTTTGCATTTGTGAATGCTTTTTTAGTTTCATGATTGTCTTGTCTATAATTTTTGTTATTGTAATTTTTTTGTGGTGTGTACATTCCTGTTTCAGAAAAACTTGTGCTGTCTTTATTATACTGCTGAGTGTATGCTTTGTTATCTGATGTAAAATCAGAGTTGTTTTTGCTTTTCTGCTTGTTATCTTTTGTTAGTATCTTCTCTAAGTCACTTTTTATTTTCTCTGCAATTGCTTTCACACTAAATCTGTGTGATAGCTTCTGATAAGAACTGCTATTGTTGTTACTTTTGCTGTTGTCAATGTTAAAATTATTATTGGGACTGTTTTCATTATTATTCGATTTGTATGATTCTGCTTCGCTTGAACTATTTAAACGATTGTTAGGGTTTCCTTTATAAATCTCTGACGGATTTTTGCCTATGATTTCTTGTTCAATACCTTTAGTGACATCGTAATCCTTAGTGTTTGCTTTGGTTTCATAAGAGTTCGGAGTTGCAGTTCCATATGGCATTTTCTTATTTTCTGATTTTGCTATGTGATTATACTGCTCTTTTTTGTTTAGTGGCATTTGGTTTGTTGTATTTATAGCACTGATTCCTTTGTTCTTCAGATAATCTGAGAGAACTTTTTCTAAACTAACTTCTCTATTGGGATTATTAACCTTGCCTATGACGAGGTTTTTGTCGCTATACTTTTGATATACTTCCCTTAAATAATTGAAGTACTCTGGTTTACTGAGTTCGTTGTAAATGTTATTGAAGGAAACGCCGTCCTTTTTGTTACTCTCTTGGTCAATATAATTAAAGGTATCTGTAGAATTAAAGGGAGGTCTTTTGTCAGAATTATCTAAATGTAGCTGATGTAACTGTTCCTGGATGTTGCTGAGCGATGAGTAATTTTTAGGGTTAAGAGATTGAAAATCATGATTTTTTAGTTTGTAGCTATCGTTTGTTATTAAATCACTGTCTTTTTTTTCTGAATCTTCTTTTTCTTTAATGTAAATTGAATTAGTATTTTGAACCATATGAAATTCTATTTTACTTTTTATATTTAAATATTACGAAAAACTGAAATAATCTGAGATAATTTTAAAGTAATCTTAAGATAATCTTAAGTAATCATGGAATAATATTAGAGGGATATCAAAGGTACGATTAAGTAATATTTAAAAAATGTTTAAAAAATGTTTAAAGAGTGTTAGAATAATGTTGAAATAGATTTTTTGAGGTGATGAAATGAAATTAAGAGTAAAGTGAAGAATAAAATTAAAAATAAAGTTAGCCGAAAACAAAATTAAAAATAATGATGCATTGAGGAATGGGTTATAATAGAGTATTATGAAAAGATGAAAAAAGGTATTATGAGAATACAATCTTATGAAATGATACTAAGTCATTATACCATTAAATCATTATATTATCATATTATTTTATCTGATTATTAATCTCTGTTTTGATTACCGGGTCATTTGTTAGTGCTCTGATAATTAGTTAATGAGATTATTAATTTCTGAGTATCATTTGAATAAGGTAGTTGAGTTTAATATACCTTTGAGAGTAGTGACTCTTGAAAAGGTGTTTTTATAGTGTTCTTTGATATAAGAAGTAGTATGATGTGTTTATGTGACCTCAGATGTAACAATTCGGTGTCAGTGGTGATGTTGCTTGAGGCTATAATAGAATTCAACTTGATGATGTTTGAATGGAAAAGATTTTTAAGTGAGTTTATTATATTATAGATTTTATTGTTTTATGTGAGTGTGTTTTGATTTTACTTTTTGATAATCTGAGAACAGGTGTTTTGTTATTTATGATTTAAAATATGAGGAATCTCAGTTAAAATGGAAGCTAATGAAAAAGATGAAAAGACATACCAGTTTGTTGTTTATGGGAGAGTTCAGGCAGTTGGCTTTAGAATGTTTGTGAATAGCATTGCAAAATCAATGGGTGTGAAGGGCTTTGTTCAAAACCAACCCGATGGTACAGTGCTGGTAATTGCTAACCTAAACGAAAGTAATTTTCAACAGTTCCTACAAGAGTTGCAAAAGGGATCAATGTTCTCAAGAGTGACAAAAATTGAACATGAAGAGATTCCATATAGAAGCTTTTATGACTTTGAAATTAGATAAAATAATGATAATCTATAAATTGATAATAAATGTATTATTATGTTAAAAATAAATAACCTGATTAATGAAGAAACTCATTTAGCTCTCTGGAATAATTAACATATCTGTTCTAAATGAGTATCTGTGTGTGCTTTAAATAGACAATGCAACTAGTTAATAGAAAGAGTAATTAAATCACAAATGGTATAGGAAATAGCGTAAAAAACAAATAAAATATAAAAAAAGATATAAAAAAATAACAATAGTTTTTTAGATTATAAGCTCCTTTGTTTTATAATCCAAGTTTTTTCTTTCTTATTTCTTTAATTAGGAAGTTTTCAAACCAATGTTAAAGTAAAAAGTAATTTCACATAGAATCTTACTTTTTTTGTTACTGTTATATTATTCTTCGATTACTTCTTAGGTTAGAAAACTGCAATTATGAAATAATCGTTTACTCACTTAGTTTTACATTAACAGCTTTTGGACCTCTATCGCCTTGTTCAATATCAAAGGTGACTTCGTCATTCTCTCTTAGTGTTACACTGTCTTCAACACCACTCTGGTGTACAAAATAGTCCTTGCCGTCTTCGGCGGTAATAAATCCAAATCCTTTTCTTTCATTAAAAAATTTTACATTTCCTTTCATTCTTTTTACCTCTTTAATAAATAGTTGTGTGTCTGTGTTTTTCGTTTTTGTCTGCGTTGCTATTTGATTGTTTCACTATTACAACTATTTTTTATTTAGAAAACATTACTCCTTTTTAAAACCTTGTATTTCTGTTGTAATATATTTTATATTTTAGAATTGTTTTGTGTTTTTATTTTTATGTTTCTATTATTTGTTGTATTTTTGTATTTTGTCTATCTTTTTATTCGTAATTTTTTAAGATTTTTTAAATGTTTTTTTAGAAAGACAATTTTGTGTTCTCCTCTTAGATTGTTTTATCGATTGTTTGACTTTTAGTATGTGTTTTTAGAATTTTAGAATGCAATTAGTATTAAGTGTTGTAATTAAAAAATAGTAGTGAGTGTGTAATTAGCATTCCGTATATAGTTAGTATTTTAGTATCTGATTAGTGATTAGTATTTAATATGTTTTTTGTATAAGTTTTTGCGCTTTATAAATTAATAGTATCTGGTATGTAAATGGTATATCATTGTTTTGTGTTTGATGTTTTGTTATGTTTTTTAACTTGAGGTAGAATTACTTGTTTCAAAGAACAAGGTGCTAATTGCTATTATTACGAAAGTTACCAGTGTCAGTATTAACATGTTTAGTGGCACAGTTAGGGTTGATATGTTTATCAATGATCCTCTTAGTCCGTCAATACCATAGAACAATGGATTGATGTATGCGAATATCTCAAGCCATTTTGGTAGATTCGTTACTGGAAAAAAGGCCCCTGAAAGGAATAACATTGGAACAGTTACAAGGTTAATTACCAATCCAAAGCCTTCTATGTCTTTCATTCTTGAAGCAAATATGAGGCCTATGCCTATGAATGAGAGACCAATGAGGAACATGAATATCAATGAAATGAGGAACGATGCTAGTGAAACCAGTTTGAATCCAATCAGGTATGATAAAAACAGTATTGTTACTCCTTGTATCAGTGCAGGTGTTACTCCACCTAACATTCTTCCAAGTACTATTGAGCTTCTTTTTACAGGTGCTACCATTATTTCTTTTAAGAATCCGAATTGCCTGTCCCACAAAACAGACATCCCTGAGAACATTGATGTGAAAAGCATGGACATACCTACGATTCCTGGAACGAGAAATATTGAGAAGGCAGCGTTACCTGTTCCTGGTAAAGAGATTTTGTTTAGACCTAATCCTAAGAATGCCAGAAAGAAGAAGGGCATTGAAAACTGACCAATGATTCTAGATTTTGATCTTAAAAAGCGTTTCATTTCCCTTAACCATAGGATGTATATGGCTTTAGTGTCTATGAAGCTCATGTCTCCTCCTCAGTTTGTTTTTTAATTGTTCTTTTCTTGTTGCTTCGTGTTCTTTTATGTTCTTTCCAGTCAGATGTATGAAAACATCTTCTAAACTAGGCTTATGAAGATTCACAGATTCTATGTCAACTTTACTTTTATTAGCTATTAACATTACCTTCGGTATCAATTGTTCTCCATGCTTTACTGTTAAATCAACATGACTGTCATGTAATTTTATCTTCTTTATCCACCTTGATTTTTTAAGATTTTTTATTAGTTCTTCAGGATCATTTCTTATCTTTAGCGATATTACATCTCCTCCTAATAAATCTTTTAGTTTCTGTGGTGTGTCTATGGCTATTATTTTTCCGTGATTAAAGATGGCTACCCTATCACACAGGGCATCAGCTTCTTGAATATAGTGTGTTGTTAAAATTACAGATACATTTGTGGTTTTATTGAGTTTTTGTATGTCTTCCCAGATGTTTCTTCGTGTTTGTGTGTCTAATCCTACTGTAGGCTCATCTAAGAATAAAACTCTTGGTCGAGAAATTAGTGCTCTGATTATCTCAAGTTTTCTTTTCATTCCACCTGAGTAACTGCTCATTAGCTTATCAGCATTGTCCTCAAGGTTAACTGATTTTAGTGCTTCAGAAATTCTTTTTTCTCTTGTTTCTTTATCTATGTTATACATCATGGCATGAAATTCAAGATTTTCTCTGCCCGTTAACCAGTCATCTATTGCTGGTTCTTGGAATACAATACCTATGTTTTCTCTTACTTTTTCTCTTTCATGAATTATGTCATAACCTGCAACAGTTGCATTTCCTGATGTTGGTGGTATGATTGTTGAGAGCATATTTATTGTTGTTGTCTTACCTGCACCATTTGGACCTAACACTCCAAATATTTCGCCCTGTTCTACTTCAAAAGAAATTTTGTCTACGGCAGTTAGATCTCTATAGTCCTTTTTAAGGTTATTAACTACTATTGCTTTCATTTTTTTGCTTGATTTGATTTTTAATAGGTTTCTTTTTTGTTGGTAGGTTATTTGTTGTTTGGTTATTTTAATGAGTAGTTCTTATTATCATCAGTTTTTATTTCATAAGCTTTTATTATGATTGGGTTGTAGTTTTGATTTTTTATTTTTTTAGCTTTCTTTTTGTTTTGAATTTTTTAAATGTTTCTTTTTTAAATGTCTTTTTTTTTATCTTTTTAAGTGTTTCTTTTTAAATGTCTTTCTGTTTATCTTTGATAAATATGTGATTCTTTTGGTTTCTCCTCATGTTGTTCTTTTACTCTTGTTTTTTTATTCTTATATTTATATGTTTTCTGTTTTGTCAATACAAATACATTATTTATTTGTTGTTATCTATTTGCTTAGTTATTTGTTGGCTTGTTATTAGCTGCTTATGATTGGCTATTTATTATTGTTTTTTTATTTCTTTTATTCTTATTTATTAATTCATTATTAACTGTTTAGTGTTGAAGTTTGTTGTTACTTATTTTATTATTTCCTTATTACTTACTTTGTTTGTTTATATTATCTTTATCTTTCCCTGTTGCCATTGTTTTATTATGTAGTTATAGGTTCTATTTATGTCAGGCAAACCATTTTTTTCTAAGAAGTTAAGCTTAAATGCAATCTGATTTAGTTTTTCTTCGTAGCTTAGTTTCTCATATTTTTCAAGTTTAAAATGAGATTCAATGGTTTTAGAGTAGTTGTTGAATAGGTATTGTATGAATGCATCTTTGTTTTTTATCTTTGTTTGATCAATGGCTCCGAATAGAGCAAGTTTTATCTCATCGTTCGAATCGAAGGGTATCACACCAGGAGTGTCGTTTAGAAAGATACCTTTTTTTAGCTTTATTTTTTGTGTGTGTTTTGTGTAACCACTTATGGGACTTACTCCTGCTTTGCTTCTTCCTGCTATGGAGTTTATCACAGAGCTCTTTCCAGTGTTTGGATATCCTATTACCCCAACTGAAATAATTCTATCATTGTTGTTGGGGAACCTATAGTCTCTCTGGTTAAGGTTGCTGTGATTCCTATTGTATGCATTATCACTTCTGTTTTTGTTGTTTTTATTTTTATTTTCATTCCTTTTGTTTCTCTTGTCATTTTTATTTTGTATTCTGCTTATGTCGTTAGCGTTTGTGGTATTGTTGGCGTTTAAATTATTTGAATTCCTTTTTGATTTTCTTGTGATTTCATTGGCATATGTGAGAATCTGCTTTTTTAAAAGAGTTGTTCCAAGTCGATTTATAGAAGATATATAAAAGCTCGGTTTTAATGGATGCTTGTATTTTTTTATTACGTCTCTATTTACTAAATCAACTTTGTTTATTACATAAATTATTTTTTTGTTGCTGTTTTTGATTTTCTGCTCTATTTTTTTGTTTCTTGTTAGTTCTACAAATCTTGCGTCTAAGACCTCAAGGATGATGTCTGATTCGTTTATTACTTTGTAAACCTGTGACCAATAGTTCATGAGCTTTTGTTTTTCTTTGATGTTTTTAAAGTTTGTTTTTTATTATGTCTTTATGATTTAATAAAGATTTTATATTTAATAGAAGAATAAAAAAGAATAAAGGGAAAAAAGAAAAAATAGAGAAAAAAGTGCGTTAACCGGGAATCGAACCCGGACCAGACCCGTGGCAGGGGCCTATTGTACCATTCAACCATTAACGCGTCATAAATGTTTTTATGATAGTCAATAGGTTTTATTTATAAATTTTATTAAAGTTAATTTTGTTTTTCTATTTATATTCTTTTGATTATATTAGTTCGGTCCAGTGTTTTATGTTGTATCCATCTTTTCTGAGCATGTTGGTTAATACTTTCTTTGGTCCAACTTCTATGAATTCTGTGACTCCCATTTCTTTCATTTTTTTAATTGATTGTAACCAGTAAACTGGATGAGAAATCTGTTTTAGTAGATAATGTTTTATATCATTTGCATCATAGATTGGTTTTGCTATACTGTTCATAACTATGGGATAAAGTGGTTTTCTAAATTCAAATTTACTGACGGTCTTTTCCATTTTTTTTTCTGCTGGTTCTAGGTAAGGTGTGTGAAATGGTGCAGATACCTGTAGAGGAATTACTTTTAATCCTATGTTTTTTGCGTATTTCATGAATTTTTCAATGCTACTCTTTAAACCGCTGATTACTGTCTGTTTTGTTGAGTTATAGTTAGCAATATGAACACCATCATAGTTTTTTACTATTTCTTCTAAATCAGAGCTTTTTGTTCCTAAAACAGCAGCCATTGTGCCTTCGTTGGGTTCAATGGAGTTTGACATGTATTCTCCTCTTTTTCTAACAAGATATAGTCCTTCTCCAAAGGTGTAAACTTGAGATACTGCAACTGCTGTGTATTCTCCTAAACTGTGTCCTGCAACGATGTCGGGGTAGATGTTCTTGTCAATTAGGTTTAGGTAAGCAATGTAACTTGCTAAATATATTGCTGGCTGTGCGTTTTCAGTGAGTTTTAGTGTTTCTTGTTCGGAATTCATGATTTTAGTTAGGTCAATACCAATTATCTTGTTGGCTCTTTCTGAGTACTCTTTCCAATGAGTGTATTTTGAGAAATCATCAGCCATACCCGAATATTGAGACCCTTGCCCTGGAAATAAAAATGCTTTCATTTTAATCTTTTTATTTAAAAGAATTATGTTTTATATATTTATCTGTTTTTGAAGCAATAATTTTATAAAGTTCATTTGATTTTTTGATATTACTTTTGTGTTTTCTGAAACAATAAGTTTTAAAAGTTGAAAGGAGTTTAGTAAATGAGGTGGTCTGATGTTACCAAATATAGATCCAAGACAGATGAAGAGAGTTATGAAACAAATGGGAATTAAACAAGAGGAAATCGATGCTAATCAGGTTGTTATCAAATGCAATGATCGCGATATTGTTATTGATAATCCTGAAGTTATGAAGATTGATATGAGAGGAGAAATTAGTTTCCAAATAAGTGGTAGTGTTCATGAGCAGTCAATTGAAAGCGAACCTGAGATTAATGATGATGATGTTCAAACTGTTGTGGATGCAACAGAAGTTGATTTTGATACTGCAAAGGAAAAACTAATCGAGAATAAGGGGGATATTGCTAAAACCATCATGGATTTGAAAAAATGAAAGTTGCTATTTTTACAGATACCTTTTATCCAGAGGTTAACGGAGTTGTAACCTGTATTACAAATATATGTAAGAATCTTAGTAAGAGGGGCTATGAGTTTTTAGTTTTTGCTCCTAAATATCCTAAAAAAGTTGGTTCCAATAATGTTGATTTAGGAAAGAATGTGAGAGTTATTAGAATTCATTCTTCTGGGTTGAGTACTAATAAGGGTTTTTCTCGGTTTGCATTTCCTAATCTGTTTAAGCATTTTGCAGAGTGTAAGGATTTTGATCCGGATATTATCCATATTCATACGCCTGCAACAATTGGTTTTATGGGTATGTTGTATGCTAAAATCCATAGAAAACCTTCAATAGGAACCTATCATACCTATCTTCCTGATTTCTTGGGATATATTTCTCCGCTTAAGCTGATGAGGATTACTTGGTTGATTTCTCTGTTTTATCCGCAGTTGAAACCTGAGTATAAGGCCTTGTCTGCTAATTTGAGGTCTATTCAGAGGGAGTCAAAGTTGAAGAAGAACATTAAGAAACCGTTTGTAAAGTTAACCTGGTTGTATACTAGATTGGTTTATGATAGGTGTAATCTGATTACAACTCCCTCTAAAATAATGGTAAAGGAGTTAATTGCTAATAATCTTAAAAGACCTGTTGTTTATCTAACTAATGGTGTAGAGGTTTCGTTGTTTTCAAGCTATTTGGAAAAATATGGTCCTAGGAAAAGAAAGGCAGGGGTAGTTAGCTTAATCAATGTCGGCAGATTGGGATATGAGAAGCATGTTGATGATGTTATTAGGTCTGTGGCTTATCTTAATAGAAAGGTTAAGAATATGAAATTCGAGTTAACTGTTGTTGGCGATGGTGCTGAGTTAAAAAAACTGGAATTGCTTGCTAAGAGTTTGGGTATTGCTGATCGCGTTGTTTTTACTGGTTTGGTTTCCAGGAATAATCTTCCGAAGTATTATGGTAATGCTGATATTTTTGTGACTGCAAGCACTATTGAAACCCAGGGTATTGTTGTCCTTGAAGCTATGGCTTCTTCTCTTCCTGTCGTAGGTGTCGGTAAGTTGGCTTTGAAGGAACTTATTGTTGATGGTTACAATGGCTATCAGGTTAAAGCTGGTGATTTCAAGGATATGGCTAGAAAAATCTATGCTATCGCTAAGAATGAGGAACTTATGAATGAAATGAGTAAGAATGCCTTAAATTATGTTAGTGAGCATCGATTGGAAAATGCTTTAAATAAATTAGATTCTATTTATAAGAAGGTTTATGAGAGTTATGGTCACTGGAAAGTGTATAAAAGAATTAAAAAAGAAACAAAGAAGTTAAGTAAGAAATTCAGTTAAATTTATATATACGT
>CAZZHT010000032.1:4394-11916 GCA_964653825.1 uncultured Methanosarcinales archaeon | reverse complement strand
CTATGGAACCATTGAATTGGTGGCAAAGAATTGTGAGATTCTTTTATTTATTGTTCTCGTGATTATGTTCACAGCTATTTTATTCTTTTGTTCTTTATTACTGTTTTTCTTATTTGTTTTTATATAAATTAGGCTATAGTTTGTTTTATGGTTGGTATTCTTTTTGTTATGCTTATTGTTAATGAGAGTTTGTTCTTTAATTGTCTCTAGTATAACTTATCTCGAGAAAGAGGTTCATAAAGAAAAAATGTGGATTAGTAGATTTGTTGCGGTATTTTTAGATATTCTTATATTTTAGTGAGAATTGTGTGAGTTAAATAATGTGTTTAAAGTGTTCAAAAATAGAAAAAAAATAAAAAAAGATAGAGTATTTATCTTCTTCTCTTTTTGGCTTTTCTTCCTCTAGCCATTGGAGCTCTTGAAACATCACCATTCTTATCTACAAAGTAAAGATAACCTGCTTCTTTCTTAACGCCTACTTTTTTGACGACTTCTTTTCTACCTTTAGCTCCTTTCTTTCTTCCGCCTCTAGCCATTGGTACTCTTGCAATATCTCCGTTCTTGTTAATAAAGTAAAGATAGCCAGCTTCTTTTTTAACACCTGCTTTCATAACCTTTTGTGCCATTTTAGTCCTCTTTTATGTTTTTTGTTTTTAGGAGAGCTTAATTTTCTCCTCTGTTTTACTCTATATCTTATCATATATTTAAACTTTTTGTTTTTTTGGTGATTTTTATGATGTTTTTTAGTAGAGATTTTTCATTTTATTACTATTTGTGAGTGAAAATCAATGAATTTTAAATTAATGAATTTTGATATTCTGAGATTATTTTTTTATTAGTGTTCTATTCTCTGGTATTCTTTTATTTTTGTTTTTGTTTTTTATAGAAGCTTTTGATTTGGTGTTGTTTTCTAATGCTTAGTTTTTGATTTCAATTTATTTTTGGTAAGGTTTAAAAACTATGATTTGTTTTGTTTTTTTATGATTCATTCTAATGATTCCTTGAATAAGGATCGTAAGAGTAATAAATCTAAGGAAAAGAATGTTGTTGATGATGATGTTAAGCGTAGCAATAATGGTGAAAACTCACATTCTGTTGAATTAATTGATTTTACACCTAGATTGTATCAAGAGATGATCTTTTCTACATGTGCTAAATACAATACGCTTGTTGTGATTCCGACAGGTCTCGGTAAGACCTTTATTTTTCTTATGACTGCTGTTAATCGCTTGAATAATTACCCAAATATGAAAGTTGTTCTCTTAGGACCTACAAGACCTCTTGTTGATCAGTACTATTCTGTGTTTAAGAAACATACTAACATAGCAGAAGAAAAGATGGCTATCTTTACAGGGAAGGTACCACCTTCTGAGAGGGCTGAGTTGTGGAAAAAATCGCAAATCATTTTCTCAACACCTCAGGGATTCATGAATGATGTTATTGGTTCTAGGATTGATATCTCAGAGGTCTCATTGATGGGCTTTGACGAGGCACATAGGGCTGTTGGTGACTATGCTTATGTTTGGATTGCTAAGTACTATGAGAGAGTAGCTAAGTTCTTTAGAATTGTGGCTATGACTGCAAGTCCTGGATCAGATGTTGAAAAGATACAAGAGGTATGTGATAACCTTTTTATTGAGAAGATTGAGATAAGATCTGAGAAGGATCCTGATGTTGTTTCGTATATACAACCTATTAGGGTTCATTGGCTTGAGGTTAAGTTGCCTGAAGAACTCAAGAAAATAAGGAGTTTTTTGAAGAAATGTTTTGATTCTAAGATAAAAGAACTGAGAGCTATGGGTTTTTTTAAGGATGTAAATTCATCCTATGTTACTAAGACGCAATTGCTTAAGTTTCAAAGTGATTTAAGGGGAATGATCCATGGTGGTTACGATGCAAATCTTCTTAAGGGTATTTCTCTGGTTGCTGAAGCCCTTAAGGTTGAGCATGCTATTTATCTTGTGGAAACTCAAGACATCTATGTTCTTAAAGAATATATGAAAAAATTAATGGAAGATGCAGAGAATGGAAAGGTTAAGGCAGTGAAGCGACTTGTTGCTGATCCTGATTTTAAGGCAGCTTTTTATTTGGTTTTGCTTGTTGATGAGAAGGGTATGAAACATCCTAAATTGGTAAAGCTTATTGAATTGGTGAGCTCTTTTGATTTTGATTCTGGTTACAAGATTATTATTTTTACTCAGTATAGGGATTCTGTAACAAAGATTCTTTCTGAGCTTGAGAGGATAAAAGGGGTTAAACCTGTTGTTTTTGTGGGTCAGGCAAAGAAAAAGAACTCTGGTTTGTCTCAGAAGGAGCAGAAGAGGGTTCTTAATGATTTTGGGGAAGGCAAGTATAATGTTCTTATTAGCACTTCTGTTGGTGAGGAGGGCATTGATATCCCCAATGTTGATGCAGTTGTTTTCTATGAGACAGTGCCAAGTGCTATTAGACAAATTCAGAGGAGAGGGCGTACAGGTAGACAATCTAAGGGACAGCTATACATTCTCTATACAAGGGGAACAAGAGATGAGGCCTTTAGGTGGTCTGCATTCAGAAAAGAGAAGAGAATGTATTCAATTCTTAATAAGATTAAAAGGGAAGTTGTTGTTAAGTCAATGAAGGGTAGAGCTAATAGTTCTGACAATGTTACTTTATATAACTCTCAGAATCATCATGATTCTAATGGTTCTACTGATGATTCTCATTTGGATTTGAATGTACGAGAGAAAAAACAGGAAAAGCAAAATCACAATTTATTTGATTTTTCTAATAAGGATTCTTCTGAAAATTCTAATGGTCTAGATAACTCAATTAATTCAGATAATCAGGGTAATTCTGGCAGTAGTGACAATACCTACAGTAGTAGCAATAGTAAAAACAATGAAAATTATGGAGTTTATGCTAATAACGATAATCTTTATAAGAGCTATTCTAATGGCAATCGTGCTAATGGTTTAAGTAATAGTTTTACTAATAGTTCTAATAATAGTTCTAATGATAATTCTACTAATGGTTCTGTAGGTAATTTCAATGATGATGTTAATCATAACCTCAATAATAATCTCAGTAATAGTAATACCCTCTCTGATAATTTTATTGATAACGATAAGGTAAGGATTATCGTAGATACTAGGGAAAAATTATCTCATGCTGTTAGAGAATTAATGAATTTTAATGTAAATATTGATATTGAACAGTTAGATGTTGGTGATTATGTCCTCTCAGATGATTGTGCTCTTGAGTTCAAGAATGCAAAGGATTTTGTTTCATCAATTATTGATAAGAGGTTGTTTGATCAGGCAGGTAAACTTAAATCAACATATAAGAAGAGTTTTTTTATTGTTGAGGGTGATGTCTTTTCTGTTTCAAGAATCCATCCTAATGCTATTAGGGGAGCATTGATTAGTATTATGGTGGATTTTGGTGTTCCAATTATATTTACAAAGTCCCCGAAGGAGAGTGCTAATTATATCTATACTATTGCTATGCATCTACAGAGAAGATATAAGGATGGTTTTTCATCAAAGGTCTTTGATAAACCCACTTCATTGGGAGAGTTACAGTTGAAGATTGCAGCTTCTCTGCCAGGTGTAGGAAATACTTTGGCAAAACCTCTTATTGAACATTTTGGGTCATTAAAGAGAATTGCTGATTCTGAGATTAATGATTTTCTTAGTATTGAAAAGTTCGGACCTAAGAGGGCAAAGGGAATCTATGACCTTTTTAGATATGAATATGGGGCTAAGAAGAGTAATCATAGCAGTAGTATCCTAGATGATATTTACAATTCAATTAATTCTGATGCTAAGAAGTGAGATTCTATTATTGTATATAAATGATAAAGTTTAAATATTATTCATTTTATATATTCTTTTATGGGAGTTAGCTTTTCACTGAGAATTTCTAGAATTTCAAAGAAGGGAAATCCGGATTTGAATGATGAAATTTTTTGGTTTGCAGAATCGTTGGGTTTAGTTGGGAATAGAGATAAGGATAAGTCCTGTTTTCGTATTTTTATAGAACTTTTAAAGGTTAATCCGAGTCACAAGGGATTGTCCAGCGATGAACTTGCAGTAAGGTTAAATCTTACAAGAGGAACAGTGATACATCATTTATCAAAGCTGGAGTCATCTCAGATTGTTGTTAAGAGAGATAATAAATATTTTATTAATTCTGATTCTTTGGAATCTTTGGTTGATAGGCTCTCTTACGAAGTGCTGTATTCTCTTAAGGAGTTAAAGCAAACCGCTAAAAAGATTGATTTTCAATTGGGATTGAGAAAAAAACAAGATTAAATAGAAAGTATGGTTAAACAGAAAGTATGATTAAATCATAACTAAGATTAGATGGTTGGTAGGATTAAATCCTGAGTATGATTATATGATTGATAGGATTAGATGGTTAGTTGGGTTGAATAGAAAACAAGATTAAATAGAAATAGAACCTAATAAAGAATAGAAAGGGATTAACATTTAATTGGATTAAAAAGTACCTTTGAATAAAGATAATGTTTTTGAAAAAACTAAAATAAACTATAAAAAACAAAGAATAATTTGATTTGAATGTAGTTAGAATGTAATTAGATTAAATTAAAAATGTAATAAAATGTAATTATATTTGAATGACCTTACTTATGTTGTTGTCTTTGGCAATTCTTATTATGTTGTTTACAAAGCTTTCTATTTTTGTTTCATGACTTACGATTATCATCTGTTTTACTTTTAGTTCGTTTAACACATCTCTAACTCTGTCAAGTTGTTCTGTTGAGAAACCGTCTGTTGGTTCGTCTAAGATTATTATGTCTTTTGTTTTTATGTTATCCACAAGATTGTTTATTGCTCTGTTGAGTGCTAGCCGATAGGATAATGCTATGCTGGTTTTTTCTCCGCCTGATAGATTTTCTATTCTTATGTTGTATCCATTCTGTTCAATAACTGGTTTGAAGTTTTCATCTAATGATCCGGAGATATTCTCGTTGTTTACTAATAGGGATAACCATTTTATAAAGTATTCATTGAATTCATTGTATACTTTTGATAAGATGTGCTTTTCAATAGTTGTTATTGTGTTAGAAAATGACTCCGATAACCAGGTTTCAATTGCTTTTAATTTTCTTGTTGTTTCAATTGCTTTTTTCTTTTCATCTATTTCTTTTTTTAAGTTTTGATATTCACTGTCTAAGAGCTTTATTTCATTTTCTTTGGATTTGATATCTGATTTGATTTCATTTAGTTCATTCTGTTTCGTTTCATATTCTTCTTTTATTTGACTGTAATCCTTCAGAGATTCTTTTAGTTTCTGAATTTGGTTGTTTATATCTCTTCTTTCTATGTTTATTTTTCCAATTTCTGCTTTTATCGATTTGATGCTCTCAGCTGTTTCTTTTATGTTTCTCTCTTTCTCGTTCATTAGAGAGTTAATTTTATCAATCTCGTAGAGTATCTTTTGGTGTTCTTTTGCATTTTCAATTTCTTTTTTTATGTCTTCAAAGTTTATTTTATTTATCTCATTTATTCTGTTTTTGTTGTTTTCTATTTTGTCTTTTATAATATCAATCTTTTTTATTGATTCGTCGATGGTGTTTATTTGCTGGTTGATGTCTGTGATTTGCTTTTTTGTCCATTCTATTGATGTTAAAATAGTTGCATGTTTGTTTTTTAGTGACTCCAATTCTTGTATACTATTGTTTATTGATTCAATTTCTGAGTTTATTTTATTTAGTTTCGTCTGATTTTCTTTGTTTTCAATAGTTTTCTCTTTTTTTATCTTATTTTTGTGTTCT
Organism: uncultured Methanosarcinales archaeon; assembly: GCA_964653825.1. Classification (GTDB taxonomy): domain Archaea; phylum Nanobdellota; class Nanobdellia; order Woesearchaeales; family CAZZHT01; genus CAZZHT01. The sequence continues at coordinate 6,134 of CAZZHT010000032.1, read as the reverse complement.
GATGTGACCTCCTGTAAGCATAGTGGACACTGATTCATTGATTCGATTTTATCCATTAGTTCTGTGTTTTTCTTTGTTTCATTTAGTATTAGGTATTTTTCTTCTTGGAGCGCTTCCAGTTTATCTTTGATTTTGTTTAATTTCTCTATTTTGTCTTCGTAGTCCTTTATTTCTTTGATAAATTGATTTACCTGGTTTTCTTTTTCTGATGCCTGTTTTTTTAGCTCAGATTTCTTATTCTGGTCTTTTTCTATGTCTTCTAATTCTTTCTTAAGGTATTTCTGCTCATTCTCAAGGTTATTTTTTTCTAATAATTTGTTTCTTATTAACTCTTCTTTTTCTTTTATTTTTGAGCTTAATTCATTGATTTTATTTTTTATTTCTGATTTTAATTCTGATTCTGAGTCAATTTTGTGTTCTTCTTTTATTTCTTTTAGTTTCTCTTTTAGTTTTTCTATTTCAGAGCTGTTTTTATCTAAGTTTTTGTTTAAAGATGAGATTTGTTCGATGTGAGTTTTGATTTTATTTGAAAGTATCTCTGCTTTATTTTCAAGCTTTTTTCTTTCTTCATCTAATTTGTCGAGTTGCTCCTTTTTGGTTTTGACCTCATTTGTTTTTCTTTCAATTTCTTCTGCTTTTGATTTTATCTCTTTTAGTTTTTCCTTTTCCGTTTCTATCTTTGTTGTACTCTCTTTTAATTTTTCAAGTTTTGAGTCAATATCAGAAGTAAATCCCTCTAATTGGAGTCGCTTATCTCTTATTTTCTTACTTGCTATTGATGCGTTTGTTATTATTTTTTTGTACTTGTCTAGTTTGAATATGTGTCGTATTGTATCAATTCTATCTTCATCTTTCTGAAAGAGTATCTCTTTCATTTTTTCTTGTGGTGTGTAAACTGTGTATCTGTAGAGAATTGTTTTTGATTTTGATATTGATTCCGATGAATATCCAAGTATGTTAAATATCTTTGATCTTAGTTCATTAGGTGTTAATTCGTATTTTGTGGAATTGGCAATTAGATAACCTTCTTTTTGAGAAATGCTATTCTTTCCCTTTTTGAGTGTTCTCTTAATGATATATTCTCTGTTGTCAACTGTTATGCTTAGTTCTACAGAACCATTCTTTTCACCTTTTCGGAGTAGGGTTTCTCCAGATATATCTCCTTTCATTATACCAAAAAGAGCAAATTCAATGGATAGAAGTATTGTGGATTTTCCGGCACCAACATCTCCTACTAAAAGGACTTTTCCTGTTGGAAAATTAATTGTTTCATTCTTGTAGCTCCTGATGTTTTTTAGTTTAATATAGTTTATAATCATTTTTATTAATGGTTTTTCTTTTTATTTAATAAGTTTGTTGAAGTGTCTTTGTTTAAATGTTTTGTTTTAAACTGTTATCGTTTTAAATGACAACTCATTTAATTGTAATCCCTTTAATTATATTCCTTTAATTTGTTTTTGTTAAGAAACATTATTTTGTTAAGATTATTTTCTCTTTTGATTTTTATTTTTTATGTTGGTTGTTTTTATTACTTGTTAGAAGTTATGTTTATTTGATTCAGAGTACTATGTCCCTTTATTAGTTTTATGCTCTTTTGAAGATACTATTTGATTATGTTTTTAGAATTAGTGTTATTTTATTATACTACTGTTATAATCTTTATTTAATCATAACTTTTTGATAATCATAATCTATTTATATATGTTTTACGAAAAAATATTTGTTTGTGTTTCAGTTGTT
>CAZZHT010000032.1:0-4294 GCA_964653825.1 uncultured Methanosarcinales archaeon | reverse complement strand
GTGAGATTGTAACTTTTTGTCCAAGTAGGATTGAGGATTCTATTAGAAAAGCCATGATTGCAATAGGTAAGCTTGATGAAGCAATGTTAAGTAAGGTTGTTAATTCTGTTCTTAAAACTGTTTCTGTAGTTTATAAAGATAAAATCCCTAAGGTCGAGGAAATTCAGGATATTATTGAAGTTGCTTTGATGAAAAATGAGCTGTTTGATGTTTCTAAGTCATATATTTTGTATCGAAATGAAAAGGCAAAGATTAGAGATGCTAAAAAGGAGCTTTTAGGTAAGGAGGCCCTTGATCCTGTCGAAAAAAAGTTCTCTTTAAATTCTTTGAAGGTTCTTGCTTCACGGTATCTATTGAAGAATGAAGAAGGTGGCTTTGCAGAGAGTGTGAGTGATCTGTTTAAAAGGGTCACTATGACTGCGACGCTTAGCGAAGTTGGACATGATAAGAGGGTTTTCTCAAAGGAAGTTATATCTGATGTTGATGAAAATAGAAAAGAGAAAAATTTGAATAGAATCAAGGAATTGGTTTCTAATCTTGATGAATATGAGAGGGTCTTTTCAATAGGTGATTTTGTTTTGACTAAGTACCACTTTGAGACCTTGATGAATTTTGTTAGGTCCCTTGTTGAATCAGACCATTTTAAGGTTGATGTGGATGATTTCCTCTCAATGCTCAAGAATCATGAGTTTGATGAGAGGGTTTTACCCAAGATGAAAGAGGTCTATGGATATCTTGTTAGTCAAGATTTTATGCCAAATACTCCTGCTCTTATAAATGGGGGTCGAAAGATTGGTATGCTCTCTGCCTGTTTTACTCTTAATATGGAAGATGATTTGAATTCTATTTTGGATACCGCTAAGGAGGTTGCTCTTATTCAGAAAGCTGGTGGCGGAAATGGTATTAATTTCTCTAAGTTAAGGCCTAAGAATGATTTTGTTGGTTCAACTATGGGGGTCTCTTCTGGTCCTGTTTCTTTTATGAACCTTATAAATGCTGTATCTGAGGTTATAAAACAGGGTGGTGTTAGAAGAGGAGCAAATATGGGTATTCTCAATGCAAATCACCCTGATGTTGAAGAGTTTGTGAAGTCAAAAGAAAAGGATGGTGTACTGAATAATTTCAATATTTCTGTTGGTACTGATGATTATTTTTGGGACGCTCTCTATGGTGAAAAGGATCTCAATCTTATAAATCCGAGAACAAAGAAGGTTTTTAATACCTTGAACCCTCGCGAGTTGTTGGATTTAATTGCATACTTTGCATGGTCAACAGCAGATCCAGGAATGTTGTTTTTTGATAATGCAAATAGGTACAATGTTCTTATTAAAGCAAAGGGAGGCCGTATGGATGTGACTAATCCCTGTGGTGAGGAACCACTTTATCCCTATGAGTCCTGTAATTTGGCAAGTATTAATTTGGCTAATTTTGTTGTTGAGAAAGATGGAAAGGTTAGTTTTGATTGGGAGAGGTACCATAAGGTTACGAGGATTGTTGCTCGTGTTTTGGATAATATGATTGATGTTAATAAGTATCCTCTTCCAAAGATTGATTACAATACAAAACTAACAAGAAGAGTTGGTGTTGGTATAATGGGTTTGGCAGAGGCACTCTTTAAGTTAGGTATTAAGTATAACAGTAAAGAGGGATTTGAGTTCATGTCTAAGGTCTCTGAACATTTAACTTATTTTTCCTATGTAGAATCTGTAGAATTGAGCAAGGAGAGGGGCACTTTTCCAATTTATGAGAAATCGGATTATGTTAATGGGGAGCTACCTATTGAGGGGTTCTATAATCAGCATCTATGGACTGTTGATTGGACCAGTTTGGTTTCGGAAATTAAGAAGTATGGTTTAAGGAATGCTATGGTTACCACAAATCCGCCGACTGGTTCTGTTAGTATGATTTCTGATACTACTAGTGGAATTGAGCCCGTTTTTGCTCTGGTTTTTGAAAAAAGAGTTTTAGTTGGTAATTTTTATTATGTGGACTCTGTTTTTGAAACTGAGTTAAGAAAAAGGGGATTGTATAGTGAAAAGCTCATAAAGAAAATCTCTGATAATTATGGTAGTGTACAGGGTCTTAATGAAATTCCGGATGATCTTAAAAAAGTATTTGTTACATCAATGGATATCCATTGGGTTGATCATGTTGTGGCTCAGTCAATATTACAGAAATGGATTACGGACAGTATAAGTAAAACAATTAATATGTCAGCAGACGCTAGTGTTGATGATGTTAAGTTTGCTTATGTTTTGGCACATGATTTACACTGTAAGGGTGTTACGGTCTATAGAGATGGATCAAAGTATGGGCAGGTTCTCAATGTCACTTCTGATGTTAAGAAAAAGGTCTTTGAGTTGAAACCATCAAAGTATGGCCTGAAACTTCTTGATGAGGTTGTTAAGAAAAATCCGAGGATACTTGAAATTGTTGATGTTTCGAAAATCAAGAGGGACAGTGATAGCAAATTAGATGTTTTTATATCTGATAAGACAAAGGAAGATATTAAGAAAAAGATAGGCGAGAATAGTTCTGTGAATATTAATAATAAGAGTAACAGTGTCAACAAGAGTAGTAATGGTGAAAATAATAGTAACAAGGTCAACAATGAAAACAAGAGTGGCAGTAGTAACAGTGGTAAAAATAAGAATGTTAAGATTATTGTTGCGGATAAAAAAGGTAAAAAGGCTGAAGATGTATGCCCCATTTGTGGTACTAAGCTTGTTCATGAAGCAGGTTGTAATATCTGTCCTAACTGTGGATGGAGTGAGTGCGTTATTTCTTAATTGTCTGAGATTGATTTTTTTATTTTTTATGTGGAATTTTAATTATATTTTTTAGATTTTAAAATTCTTGTTTTAGAGATGATATTATGATGTATCTTTTGATAGGAGATGGTAAGGGAAAAACAACCTCTGCTTTGGGTCAGGTAATTAGGGCTCTTGGGCATGAGAAGAAGGTACTCTATATACAGTTTATTAAGGGGACGAATACAGGTGAATGGTCAATTTTGAACCAACTATCAGAGTCGTTGCCTTTGAAGTTAGCATCTTTTGGTATAGGTTCTTTTGTTGTTACTGATGATGATAAGAAGAGGGCAAAAACTGTTGTGGGTGCTGGTATTGATTTTCTTGAAACAGAAGTTATGAATAATGATTATTTTCTTGTTGTTCTTGATGAGTTAAATTATTGTTTTTCGTTAGGATTGGTTTCAGATGAGAATGAAAAGAGGTTGGTTAAGCTGTTTAATGATAATCCAGGAGTTTATTTCTTTATAACTGGGAGGAATCCACCAGCATCTTTTGTTGAAAGGGCTGATCTCATTAGTAATGTGCAGAAGGTGAAACATCCATTTGATAAAGGTATTGAAGCAAAGGAAGGCGTTGAATACTGAATCTCTATTTGTTGGTTTTGGAATATTGAGGTGATTAATTAAAGCATCTAGTAAAAAATTTAATAAAAGTAAAAACTAAGTTAGTTTCCTATGAAAAAGAGTTTTTTATTTCTTTCTTAAGATTATTTGATTATTAAAAACGAAAGATTTATATATCATCATGTTATTCCATATATCATGGTGTTATTTTAATTTATTTATCTAATGAAAATGACGAAGATACAAATAGACTTAAGTAAAGAAGAAGATAAAATTGTTGAAATTTATAAGCTAGTGAATGATTTGAAAACAAAACAGGAAGCAATTAAAAGAATGATTCGGTATTTTAAGGCAGATATAAAACCTAAAAATCTAGATAGTACGGAGTATTTCAAATAAAATGGTAGATTTAACTGGAAAGAAGGATGCTGTTGCAATTAGGGAACAATATCAGAAAGTGCTTGATCAAACTTATAAAGATATAGGGGAAAAAATAAAGTGGTTATATCAAATGAATCACAGATTAAAAGATAATCTTGCACTAGTACAAAAATACAAAAGAGATATCCTTACTGATGAAGAAGAAAAGAAGGAGTTATATGCTTCGTTGAATAATCTGCTTGTGAAGGAAACTAATTTTGAAAAAGAGATACTCGAGCAACCCCAAGTCTTAGAAAAAGTAATTAACGATGCCAATTTGAATCATGTCGCCCAAGAGCTAGCAAAAAAAGATATTCAAATAATCCTTACCCTAGCCCGCGGCTCATCAGATAATGCAGTAACTTTCTTTTCTTATTTAGCAGGTCAATATTTGGGCATACCCGTAGCCAGCTTGCCACCTAGTTTGTTTAGCGTCTATAGCTCTAACATGAAAATTGCCAATGCCCTAGTCATAGGCGTTAGCCAGTCTGGCGAAAG
>CAZZHT010000031.1:3761-11942 GCA_964653825.1 uncultured Methanosarcinales archaeon | reverse complement strand
AGGGATTTTTAGCTAAATGTTTAAATGAAGATTTAAATGAACGTTTAAATGAATGCTATGACTTAGAAAAGTTATGATTTAGAAAAGTTTTTTAAACGATCTTAGATTACTAAATTATATGGTACTTGATAAATTAGGTTCTTCACTTAGGAATACAATTGATAAAATAAGAAGCGCTATTTTTGTTGATGAAAAATTAATTAATGAGCTTGTTAAAGAGATTCAAAAGGCCTTAATCAAAGCTGATGTTAATATTCCATTAGTTTTCAAGATTTCTAATGAGATTAAGCAAAGAGCACTTAAGGAGAAGCCACCCGAAGGAATTTCAAAGAAGGAATACCTCGTTAAAATAGTTTATGATGAACTTGTTAAGCTTGTTGGCGGAAAAGAAGAGAAAGTAGAAATTAATGCGAAACCTACTAAAATAATGCTCGTTGGTTTGTTTGGTTCTGGAAAGACAACCCAAGCGGGGAAGCTCGCCAATTATTATAAGAAAAGGGGATATAAGGTTGGATTAATACAGACAGATACATGGAGACCTGCCTCATATAAACAGTTAAAACAGCTTGGAGATAAGATAAATGTTCCTGTTTTTGGAGATCCGAATGAAAGAAATCCTATCAAGATATATAAAAAATTTGAAGGTAAGATTGATGAGTTTGATGCGGTTATTATAGATACGGCTGGGAGAGATGCATTGTCAGATGAGCTTATTGAAGAACTAAATAAGTTGAATAAGGTTGTTAAACCAAATGAAACATTATTGGTTATAAGTGCTGATATTGGTCAAACTGCAGAAAAACAAGCAAAGGCATTCAATGAAACATCAAAAATTACAGGTATTATTATTACAAAAATGGATGGAAGCGCAAAGGGAGGAGGCGCATTAGTAGCATGTTCTACAACAGGAGCAAAAGTCAAGTTTATTGGAGTTGGAGAAAAAATAAATGACATTGAGAGATTCGATCCAAAGGGGTTTGTTGGAAGATTACTTGGAATGGGAGACATCGGTGTCCTTCTTGATAAGATTGAGGAAAGTATTGATAAAGAGAAAGCAATGGATCTTTCTCAGAATCTCATGAATGGAAATTTTTCATTGATTGATCTGTATGAACAGATGGAAATGATGAAAAAAATGGGACCTATGCACAAGGTTATGGAACTTATTCCGGGATTAAGTTCTGCAAAGCTCCCAAAGGATTTGTTAAATGTTCAAGAAGAAAAACTAAAAAAATGGAAGTTTGTTATGGATTCTATGACTGAGAAAGAGTTAAACGAACCAGAGATTATTGACTATTCAAGAGCAGAGAGGATTGCAAAGGGTTCTGGAACAAGTCATAAGGATGTTAGAGAACTAATAAAACAATACAAGAAGTCAAAGAAATTAATTAAGGATTTGAAAGCATACGGTAATAATCCAAAGGCAATTGAGAAATTAATGAAAAGAATGGGTGGAGGAAAGCTCCCAAGTGGTTTTGGTAAGTTAAAATAGGCTTATGTAATTGTCTGTATTCAACATAAAAGTAAAAATACAGAAGTAATTTGTAATGTGATCTTTTGTTAATTCGTTCGTTCAGAATTTTATTTAATTTATCCAATAATTTGTTGATAATATCAGGATAAGTAATCCCTGATATCTCTTAAATCTATTTTACTTTATTTTAAATTTAAGATTAGATAAAAATACACAATGCTTTTAAATAAATACAAAATCCATGTGTTATCTAAATATAAACAATTATCAATTTTAAATCTAATTTAACAAATGGATACATTTTGAACACAAACACAAAATACAAATAGAATGTTAACCTAAAATAATTTATAATAGATTAACTATCGCAATATGATAAAAGATTGATAATAATCGATGCTAAATAAGATTCAAAGAAAAAAATACAAAGCGGTGCAAAAATGAACAAAAGACGCAAAATCAGCGAAACTCAAAGGAAAAATGAAGAAAAAGAAGATGAAGAGGAAATTAATAGTGAAAAAATAACCTTCAATTCCGATGATTCAGAGAATTTTGGTGATTCAAACAAAGATAATGATAGTTATGAAGGTCTTGGGTCTATCTTTTCAAATCCAAATTTTTATAAAGTACTAATAATTCTATTTTTGATTTTTATACCAGTATATTTATCCGTTTCGTTGAGATACCAAACATACAATTTGCCTGCAATAAATAAACTTGTTGAAGATAATTTCAAGCAAAATTATTTACAGAATATCGAGAATCAAATTAAACTGCAGAATCCTTTTCTTCAGACATCACCTGAAGGATTAAAGAAAATCCAATACGAAGCACAACAGAAATTTAATGAAGTATTTCCACAAGTTTGGAATAATAAAACAGTTAGGGATTATGTTAACAAAGAAGTGACTGATATTAAAAATGGTTACTTTAGGGATAAGAGTGGTGTTACTTACCTGATGGCTATTGATCCCTACTACTGGTTAAGAAATGCAAGGAACATCGTTGAACATGGGTATAGTTATGATGTTAAGATAAATGGGACTTATTATGATTTACATATGCTTGGAGGTGAACCTTTAAGTCACAAAGTACAAACCAAGCACAGGTTTCCTAATATTCTACCTGTTTTAGAAGTTAGCGTTTATAAGATACTTAATTTCTTTGGATTCAATGTTGAGTTAATGTATGCTGCGTTTATAACACCTATTATCATAATGGCCTTAGCTACATTTTTTGGATATCTGCTTGGGAAGAAAATTGCTGGTCATATGGGAGGTTTCTTTACTGCTTTAGTAATTGCTATACATCCATTTATACTTACGAGAACAATTGGTGGGTTCGCTGATACAGATGGATTTAATATCTTATTTCCAATCTTAATTTCATGGTTGTTTTTAGAAGCAGTATATTCAAAAAAATTAGGTAAGAGAAGTTTGATTTATTCTAGTTTAGCTGGTTTAATGCTATTTTTATACAGTTTAGCATGGCAGGGATGGTGGTTTATTGCTGACTTTATATTGGGGGCAGGGATACTGTTCATCATGGTTTTGTTAACACTGTTTGTTCTGAAAATGTGGATTTTTAAAAGAGAAATTCCTAAAGGAGAAAAAGCAGATATGATAAAATACATTCTTTCAGTAGTTTACATTAGTTTAATATTCTTGGCGGTTGCTGAATTGTTCTTTGTATTTTATGATGGACCCACTTATATGATTAAGAGTATGATATTTGGTCCAAAAGGTGCTCAAACTCTAAAATCAATAGGAACGCTTAATTTCTGGCCAAATGTGTTTACAACTGTTGCAGAACTTAATCCTGGATCAATGAGTGAGATTTACACATACAATGGTGGGAAATCACTATTTATGTTAGTTATGTCAGGTATTCTCATTCTGCCAATGATACTGGTTTTCATGAATAAGTTAAAACTTAAAAACTCAAATGATAAAACAAATAAAACCAACTTAGACAAATCTGGAAATTCAAAAGGTGATGATTTAACATCAAATGTAGCTTTGCTATTTGCTGTGATTTTGGTTTATATATGGTTCTTTGGAACAGTTTATGCAACATTAAAAGGAATAAGATTCATATTGCTTTTGGCTCCAGCATTTGCAGTTGCCTTTGGCGCAACAGCAGGATGGACTAATGAAATCTTTAAGAGATTACTAAAAGACCTTGAGGTTTCAACAAAGATTGCTGTAATCATTGTATTTTCTCTATTTTTATTGATGGTTTTCATGCCTCAAGGGATGTATGCTAAATCCAAATCAGTTACAAGTTCATATTTGCCAAATATGGATAATACATGGTATAAGCTGTTGAATGATATAAAACTCAATTCAAGTGATTCAGCGGTGATTAATTCATGGTGGGACTTCGGACACTGGTTCAAGTACTTTGCGAATAGAAGTGTTACTCTAGATGGTGGTGGTCAAAATAAACCGCAGGCATACTGGCTTGGTAGAACCCTTGCAGGAAACAATGAGTTGGATAGTGTGGAAACCATAAGAATGTTAGATTGCGGAGGTAATGAAGGATTCAATACCATTAATCAATACATCACCGAGAAAATAGCCAAAGAAAAGGGATACAAAAATGCAGAAGCTTTGTTCAATAATCCAAATGTTTCAAGAGAAGATAAACTAATATTAAAGGGAAAGGCATTCAAGGATTCTATGGATTTGATTAATAGGATAATTACAATGAATAAAAGCGAAACTCAGAAATACCTTGAAAAAGAGGGAATACCTAAGAATTACAGTGACCTGATACTGAGATATACAAAATGTAAGGCACCTGAGGACTTCTTGATAACATCTCAGGATATGATTGGAAAAGCAGGTGTTTGGGCTCACCTAGGCAGTACATGGAATTTCTCAAAGGCAATTTATTGGTCATTGGCTCAAAGAGTAAGTGATCAAAAACTAAGAACAGCACTAATTGATGATTTCAGTTTGAGTCAGAAAGAAGCAAATGCAATAATGTACAAGATTGACGAGATTAAGCATTCACCAAATCCAAGTGCAGAAGCAAATTCGTGGATTGCACCATGGCCATCCTATTTGATGAATAATCTTGAAAGTTTAGATATAAACAATAGTATGATAGAGAAAAGTAGACTTACAATTCCTCTAAGCCAATACTATGATAATACGCATACAAAAGTAGCGATTTACCTAACAAATATAAGTTTCAGCAAAAACAATTATACCGATATTAAAGCAAATACAGTAATTGCAAAAGGAGGATATGGTGTTGGGACAATGCCTGTCTCATTTTCGAGATTAATTGTAGCAGAGAACAACACCTATCATTCATATGAGCTTAAGAGTCGTGAACAGAATGGTAAGAAGATAACACAGTTGAATATTGATGTATTGTTGTTCCATCCTTCTCCAAACCAATACTATCTACTCATAGCACAACCACCTTTAGGAGAATCTCTATTTACGAAACTCTACTATTTAAAAGGATACGGGACTAAGTATTTTAATAAATTTGAAGAGGCGAGTGATACTTTTGATGGAAGAACTATTGTTTGGAAAGTAAAGTGGCCATTTAACAATAATTAATTACCTATGGTAATGACCTCAAAGAAGCAATAATAAAAAATAACAGATAATAATAAGGCGGATAATTAGTAAAAAAATCAAAAATAAAATAATCAAATCAATAAAGTAAAAAATGGAAGATGATAGTTACAAGTGGCCTATGAATCTTAAAGAGATTGCAAGTAATTCATGGGTCGTAATTCCAGCACATAATGAGGAGGAACATATTCAAAAGGTCGTTAAGGAAGCAAGAAAATATGTTGATGCTGTTGTTGTCGTAGATGACGGCTCAACGGATAAAACATATGAAAGAGCATTGAAGGTTACGCCTTTTGTTTTGAAAAATATTATAAATCTGGGTGCAGGGGGAGCGACAAGAGTAGGTTGCGATTTTGCGTTTCTTAGTGGTGCAAAGTATGTGATTACTATGGATGCTGATGAACAGCACAAGGCCAGCGATATTCCAAAATTTATTTCTAAACTCAAGAACAAAGACATAGTATTTGGTCACAGAAAACTAAATAGAAATATGCCATTTATATTCAGGATGGGTAATTTTGTCTTAACTTCGCTGGACAGAAGTTTGAACAAGATTAATATAAGAGACACACAATGCGGTTACAGGGCTTTCAACCTTAAAGCATATAAAGTTATTAGATGGCTTTCAAATGATTATAGCTTTGCATCAGAAACTATTTCAAATATGAGAAAAAGTAATCTGAAATATGCTGATATTCCAATTGAAACCATTTATCTTGATAGATATAAGGGGACAACTGTTATTGATGGGATTAAAATCGTTTATAGAATGTTTATTTTAAGATTTTTTAGAATGTTTTTGTAGTTAATTTATTTGAATTAGAAAAAATAAGAACTTGATGGTATAATAATAACTACAAGATAAATGATTAAATAATTGAAAAAGGTGTGAAAATGGATACTATATTATTATCTACAAGAATTTTGGTTATGCTATTCGTAATTTTGATGATTTTTGTGAGTTATATCAATTTCAAGAGAAAGATAATTACTAATAAAGAATTGATATTTTGGCTTATATTTTGGTCTCTATTGATTTTAATCGCAGTAGTGCCATCAATTCTTAATCCATTTGTTTCAGCTTTCCACTTTAGTAGTAGATTTGATTTAGCAACAATTGCTGGATTTATGTTTATCTTAGCATTACTGTACTATAATTATTCACACATGAGACGTATGGAAAATAGAATAACAAAACTTGTTTCTAATTTGGCTCAGAGCGATACATTTATGAGAATTGAAAGAATAACTAAGGAAAAGTTAGAGAGAAACGAAACAAAGAAAAAAGAACAAGATATCAAGAATGAAAAGAAAACTGAATCAAAAAGTGATGAATGAAATAGATTATGAGATTTAACAAAAAATTATCTAAATTAAAATGAAAACAAAGGGAATCAAGAGCGGCAATGAGAACAAATTAATTAGAGAAAACAAAGGCAACAGTAGTTTGAAAAAAGAGAGCAATCATTACAATAGGAATCAAAAGTCAGCAATTGAGAGCAGATATCAAAATAATAAGGAATTCCAAAACAGGGGACATAATAAGAGAAAAGAGGAAAAACAACCGATAAAAGGGACTAAAAGAATAGAAACAAAGGATAATGTTAATGAAATCAATTATGATTTGGAATTAACTAAAGCTATGAATTATATTAACAAAAATAAAGCAAAAAGGATATGTATACAATTGCCAGATGGTTTAAAGCCCCAGGCCAAGAAGATTACGGATTTTCTTTCAGAGAATACAGATGCTGAAGTTTTTATCTGGGGCCAGAGTTGCTTCGGAGCATGCGATTTACCAATTGGATTAGATAAGATGAAAATTGACTTGATTATTCAATGGGGGCATGCTCCATGGAGATTTTGATAAGGTCTTGATGAGATTTTGTCTGATTAAGTTGCTAATCAATATAAATAAATAAGTAAGTAAATAAGTAAAGTTCAAGAAGTAATGAGAGTTGACTATAAAGTTTTATGTGATTAAGTTGTCATTTATGATACTATTATGATACTATTGGTTTATTAATCTATTGGTTTAGTAGTCAATTGATTCATTAATCAGTTGGTCTATTAACTAACTAGTTTATCAGTTAGTGAGTTGTTTGTAAGTTCATTAGTTCGTTGATTGATGAGTTAATTAATATAAATAAGAAACGAAATCTATGAATTAAGTTTAATTGGGTTTAGTTTGGTTTAATTGAGTTTATTTAAGTTGAATCATATGCATTTGGGTGAGATATTTAATAAATAGTATAAAGCAAGGCAGTGTTTATAATGATGTTGTGAACAAAGGTATTTAGGTAAAATATTTCGCTCGAGAAAGTATTAAAATATTTAGCAAATAGTTTTAGTAAATGATATTTATTTGAAGAGGTTTGAAAGGTGGCATATCTGTTGATAGACCCTAAGGGAAAAAGTTATTTGATTAATGATACTTCTAATGACTTTCACACAAAGTATGGATTTATTGATAAGAAGTACTTTAATGATAGATTTGTTGGTAAGGAAATTAAAACCAATAAGGGAGAGATTTTTCATATTATAAAACCAAACGATTATGATTTCTTTTCAAAGCTAAAGAGAGGACCACAGGTTATTGTTTCAAAGGATCTTGGATTCATTATCTCAAACTCCCTGATTAATAAGAATTCGGTATGCTTAGACACAGGTACTGGAAGTGGTTTTTGTTCTATTTTTCTTGCGAGGTATGCTAAAAGGGTATTTTCAATAGATATTAAGAAAGAGAATCTGGTTGTTGCAAGTAAAAATGCAGAGAAAATGAATCTCAATAATGTTAGCTTCATTAATGGAGATTTCACAAAAAAGTTGAATCCAAATTATGCTAAAAAGATGAAGGGCAGTATAAATCTTATGGTATTGGATCTCCCTGAACCATGGGAAGCTATAAGTAATGTGCTTGAGTTTTTGAAAGTGGGTGGATTCCTTATATCATATTCACCGTCAACGACACAAGTTTTGAAAATGAATAATGCTTTAATGAATACCAAAAAGTTTATCGTTATAAAAAACAGCCAAATGGTTGAGATTCCTTGGAAGTTCAATGGAAAGATTTCCAGACCTGAAAATATGATTCTGTTTCACACCGGATTT
>CAZZHT010000031.1:0-3661 GCA_964653825.1 uncultured Methanosarcinales archaeon | reverse complement strand
ATGTAATATCCTACTTCTGGTAAAAACAAAAAGAGTTTTAGTATAGGTTCTGATTCTCGATGGGTTTTGATAGAAATAATCTCGCTAATCTTAGTTAAATTTAAAGATAATAGCATTATAATCTTAGCTCTTATTAAACTTGAATCATAATCTGAAATATTTTATAATATGAAAGATTAAGTAATAAAGAGTAGAAATCTATTAAAAATTTTAGTAAATGTTTAAATATAAGTTAAGATAATATGTTTATTAGGATAAGACATAAGTTAAGATAGAATGTTGATATGGTAAAGGATTAATTGGGGTCAAAATATTCATTCGTATAAATCAAAATAAAAATATTTGAGTTGCTAAAAAAATAACCTAAAAGGGTTTTAAAAATGGTTAATAAGAGAAAGATACATCTCGCATCAGATAGAAAAGGCCTTGAAAGGTTTATAAAGAGCTTATATGTGATTCCAGATGAAAATTATGTATTCTTTGCAAATAATATATTTAGTTCCTACAATCGTCGCAATGGTAACAATGATATTAGTAGAAGTGATATCAGTGGCAATGGTAACAGTAGTAGCAAGAGTAACAATAAATACAGAAGTAGCAATGGCGAGATAATACCAAATTCTGATATTGTCGAGTTAATTTTAGAGAGCATAATGAAAAAAGCCGATTATGCTTTTATTGTAGAATCAAATTATAGCCCTATGAATTATCATAATGCAATTAAGAAAATTATTGATAAAAAGATAGATGATGATTCTTTTATTCATTATCACTCTTCAGGAAATTCCTTGGAGATTGATTTTAGCAATGAAGACAATTATGAAAATAATTATTTTAATAGCGATGATAATCGCAAAGAGAATAAGAGTAAAGGGAGTATTAATAGTAAAAGTAAGAGAATAATAATCTATAAAACAATTGATAATTTGATAAGTGGTGAGGATGGTCTCAAATCAATTCGTTTTAATCATTTAAAAGAAAAGGGGCTGTCAAATGTTTCCTCGGGGAATAAAAGTGGTTCACATTATAAAAATGAAAATGATTTCAATAACAGTTCTGATATTACTTACAATAGTAACAGAAGTAACAACCCGAAAAAAACTGACTTTGAAAGGATGTATGGGTTACCAAAGATCTTCGTTGATCTTTCTGGAAGGGATATGAAGGAAATCTATGAAGATATAACAAGAATCAACAATTTATTCATGAGTAACAATCTGGGAATCGAGGCTGGCCAGGGAGTTGGAACATTTAAGTACATTATTTATAATGCTGTTTCTCAGAGAAGCAATCAACGAAACAAAGCCGACTATAATAAGTATAAAAAGATAATGAGTAAACTAAAACAGATTAACGCTTTTGGTTCAGTTATTCTTTATACTCTCGGTTAGATTTAAAAAAAGAGGTCATAAGGTTTTAAGTAGAAAGCATATACAAAAACTGGGGATATATAGAAAAAAACCCTTAATATTTAATAGGAATATTGAAATATTAATAGTAATAATGAAATAAATGATATATGAAAAGTAAAAGGGTAAAAGATCCATGAAAATATATGACAAATATAACCAATGATGAAGTAATAGTAATCAGAAATTAATTTGAGTCAATTATGATTATCATCGTCAATGATAAATAATTGTTGATAATGGTCAGAGAAACAATTAGTAGTTTAAAGAAAATCTCATAATTTATTTAAGATTTTAAGATTTATTCAAAATTTATTTAAGAATCTAATAAATGATTTAACAATCTAACAATAACTTAACAACCCTAATAACCCCAGTATAATCTGTTAAGAGTTATGATTGTGAATGTTAATAATATGAATAATTTTTAATAGTTTATTGATAATTTAAATAGAAGTTAATAAGTTAACAGGTTGGTAAGTTTATGAGTCATCATGTTAATAGTTTGGTAAGTTTGTGAGCCAGCATGCTAATAAGTAGGTAAGTTTATGAGCAACATGTTAATAGGTAATGTGTTCAGAACTTAAAAAGAAAACTAAAACTAATAATTTTATCAAAAAAGATAATTTATCAAGAATCTATGAGGATATGTTAAGATGGGGTTTACTTTGGTTGATATGATAAAGGGATTAAAACCACTTAAGAAATCACAGAAAGAGAATTTATTAATGATTAAGGATTGTTTGGATAGTAAGGAATACAAGCTTCTGAAGAAATTGATTAAGTCAGGGAAGGTTGTTATTGATTTTTATAATGTTAAGATTGATGGATTAATTAAAAAATTTTACCCAAAGTTAATGGTTCTAACAAAGGATAAGGATATTATTAATTTTTGTGATTCTATTTACATAAAGATTGATGAAAAGAATAGAAATAATCAGTATAGAGTTTTTTCTAAAAATGCACATAAAATAATACCTAAGTATATTGCACCAAAAATAGTGGATATGCTCGAAGTGAAACAAAGTGTTATGTTAATGATTTCATCAAAGGATCCAATTCATATTCTTCTATTAGGTGATCCAGGTACTGGTAAGACAGAAATCCTTAGATCCTGCGTAAATTTATCAAGAATTGGGCAGTACGGTCTTGGTTCTGGTATCTCTGGTGCAGGGTTATCAGTAAGCTTCAGAGGAGATCAAATGATTAAAGGGTTATTACCGTTAGCAGATGGAGGAGTGTGCGCAATTGATGAACTTAACCTGATGAAAGATGATGATAGGGCATCATTGTACAATGCAATGGAAAAGGGTTTTATAACCTATAACAAAGCCAACAAACATATCAATCTCCCAACAAGAGTGAAGGTTATTGCAACTGCAAATCCAAAATCAGATAGTTTTAATTTTAATGTGAAGGGTTCAAACAATTCAAATGTTCTTAAGGTTTCAAGTAAGATTCTTAAAGAGAATATTAAGAAGCAGCTGCCTTTTGATTCGGCGTTGCTTTCAAGATTTCACCTTGTTTTCTTTATTAAAAAGCATACTGCTGATGAATTTAAAAAGATAAGTAAAAGTATCGTGGAAAATCATGAGTTTAAGGTAAGTAATGAGATTATGGAATTCATTAAGGATTATTTGGAATATGTTTCTGAAAATAAGGTCAATCTTCCAAAGTATATTGAGGAAATGATTGTCAATTATGTGAGTAAGTTAAAGGAGAATGAAGATAACTATATTATTGATATTACACCAAGATTGGTTGTAGGAATTGTAAGAATGGTTAAGGCAAAGGCAAGAATTGGTATGAAAAACCAGGCAGATGAGAGCGATTTTAATTTTGTTAATAATATCGTGGATTTCAGTTTGAATAGTATTAATAAATAATAAATAATAGTGATTTAAAATGAGAATTTAAAACATAGTGATAATTGATAATAAATTATTTGTAGTGATTCTGATTTGTTTTCTGAGAATAAATTGCATTAAAAGTGATTGTAAGCTAAATAAGCTAAATGTAGTAAGCTAATGCGACGTTATATTGATGTTATAATTCTTATAACTATTATAATCATTGTAATTGACAGAAATTAATCACAAAAGACAGAAATTGGTCATAAATGATTTTAGTTTATTATAATTGATTTAGTGATGAATGTAATAATTAAGTAAGGATAACATAAAAGGAACATAAAAGGTAATTGATATAAGAAATTAATATAATGAATGATATAATAATCAAAGTGGTCATCA
>CAZZHT010000030.1:3195-12460 GCA_964653825.1 uncultured Methanosarcinales archaeon | reverse complement strand
AAGTAAAATTAATATAAAATGTATAAAAGAGTAAAAATTAAAAAGAAAGCAAGTAAAAAATGAACTAAACAAAGATAGAAACTAATGATTCATTAAGAGCTATGATTTTAAATTGATATGTTTAAATTGGTATTTATTCAATCAAATTAAAAGGGTGAAAATATGGAACTAAAAGATAAACTACATTTAATAAAGAGAAATACCATTGAGGTAATTAGTGATGAGGAGCTGAATAATCTTTTGTTGAAAAAAGAACATCCTGTTGTTTACTGTGGATATGAACCGTCAGGCCCTGTTCATTTGGGACATTTGGTTACAATAAATAAGTTGATTGATTTTAAGAATGCTGGTTTTCATGTAAAGGTTTTGCTTGCGGACTGGCATGCATGGTTAAATCATAAGGGAACGCTTGAGGAGATTGATGCACAGACAAAGAAATGGATAAAGTCCTTTAAGTCAGTCGGTTTAGATGCTGAATTTGTGATAGGAACTTCTTTTGAGAAAAATATATCCTATTTAGAGGATGTTTTCAGAATTAGTGATTCAGTAACGATTAATAGGGCTTTAAGAAGTATGCAAAAGATTGCAAGAGATGAAGAGCATGCAACAGTTTCTCAGATGTTATACCCTTTAATGCAAATAGAGGATATAAAAGCACTGAAAGTTGATGTAGCCGTAGGGGGACTGGAGCAGAGAAAGATTCATATGCTCGCAAGAGAAATACTGCCTGAACTGGATTATAAGAAACCCATCTGTGTCCATACTCCACTAATCTCATCATTGCTGCATAATGGTAAGATGTCATCATCTGAGAAAAATAGTATGATATCAGTGTTGGACTCTGATGAAGAAATAAAGATAAAGATTAGAAAGAGTTACTGCCTAGAGGGTATTGCAGAAGAAAACCCGATCCTTGAGATTCTTAAATTGATAATCTTTCCTCGGTTAAATGAGTTCAGTATAACTCGAAAAGAAGAGTACGGTGGAAATAAAACATATAAATCGTATTCGGATGTTGAGGATGACTTTGTTAATAAGAGGCTCCATCCAATGGATTTAAAAGCAGCTGTCTCAGAGGAGTTAATTAAGATCATTAGCAAGATTAGAGATAAGTATAATGAAAATGAGTGATGTTAGTAAATTTGTTAGTAACTCTTAGAATTTTCTGAGATTGATAATGGATTTTTAGAATTCAAATATGCTTTTTTTGGAAGTTTTTGAATTTATTTTTAGAGAACCTTATCAACGAGGTATGTTGTCTTGTTAAAGATAATGAAAATGTTACAGGTTGACTAAAATTGATGCTTAAAACTCGTCTTTAGCATCTAGTACCTTGAGGTAGTTGTGTCTTTTGAGCCAATTGACTTGAGCCCCTCTATATTTGTAAACGACATCTCCTTTCTTATCTCCTCCGTATTCCCATGGTTCAATGATGAGGTAATCGTTAGGTCTTACCCATAAGCTTTTCTTTAACCTCCCAGGAATTCTACATATCCTTGTCTTGCCATCAAGGCATCTGACTCTGCTTTTGGATGCACCTAAACGTGTTTCAAGGACACCTATTGTTTGATTTCCCCGTGGTAAGGGAACCTTTAAAGGAGCATTAACATTAGTAGTACCTTTCTTTTTGTTTGAATTATTTTTTCGATAAGCCATTTTAATCATTGAATTGTATGTGAAATAATTAGTAAAGGATTGTGTAATTAATCACTATTACATTACTAATTATACTGAGAATAATGACTATACTTATAAACTTTACTATAACTTAATATAATTACTTTATGTTGATGATTTTCTGTTTTAGTTGGTTTTCTTTTTTAATATTTAGTTGAAAATCCTTCTTTTTGAAAAATAACTATGTTTTTTCTTTTATTTTTCTTTTATTTTATGTTTTATTCAAAATCTTTTTAAATAAATCAAATAATTACCTTTTGAAATGAAAAAAACAGAAGAGCAAGGAGTAAACAAGAACATTACTGGAAACCAAAATAAAGATAATAATGAATATAGTAATAAACAAAAGAATAAATTTGTTAATGAATTCAGTGATAATATGGAAGGTACTAAAGAAAATTATGATGTAAGTCCAAGGTTATACTATATTAACACTGGGAATCAAGAGTGTTATCTGCCTTATGAGAGAGTTGAGGCAAGGGTATTAACAAAGTCCAATGATAAAACGAATCCTAATTTTGGAAAGGAACCTGAAAATAGGACTGTTGATGAACTCTTGGACCTTGGAATGGTGTTTCTTGATAAACCATCTGGTCCTTCTTCGCACGAGGTGAGTGCATTTGTAAGAAAGATATTGGATGTTAAGAAGGCAGGCCATTCTGGAACACTTGATCCAAGGGTCACTGGAGTATTAGTTATTGCACTTCATAAATCCACTAGAATAAATAAACTTCTTTTGACTGCGGGTAAGGAGTATGTGGCATTGATGCGTTTACACTGCGATGTTGACCTAGAAACCCTGAGGAATACAATGTCTAAATTTGTGGGAAAAATAAAGCAACTACCTCCTGTTAAGTCCGCTGTTAAGAGGATTGTTAGACAGAGGAGAGTTTATGAAATAAAAATAATAGAAGTTAAAGGAAGGGATGTTCTGTTTAGGGTAAGTTGTCAGGCAGGAACATACATAAGAAAACTAATACATGATATTGGTCAATCACTCGGATGTGGGGCAAATATGACCCAACTTCGGAGAACAAAGGTGGGGTTTATTAGAGAGGAGCAGTTAGTGACTTTACAAGATCTCATGGATGGTGTTTATTACTACAAACATGAAAACAACGATAAGTTATTAAGAAGTTGTATTGTTCCTGTTGAAAAATCAATAGAGCATGTTCCTAAGATTTGGATTAAAGATAGTGCTGTTGATCCTGTGTGTCATGGAAATTCATTAAACGTACCAGGAATAGTTAAGTTAAGGAGTGATGTTGAGAAAAATAAGGATGTCGCAATTTTTACTCTTAAAAATGAGCTTGTTGCCTATGGAGAGGACCTTATGAATGCAAAGGATATCCTAAAAGCAAATAAGGGCGTAGCTGTTAAAGTAGATGCGGTGTTTATGAAACCATCAACATACCCCAAATATGTTAAGAAACAATGAAGAGTTAAAAGATTCAAATAAAGCAAGATAAATGTCCTAAAGAATAAATCATAAAGAACAATAAAAGCACTAATACAATTGCGAAAAATTTTATGATTCCTTGCATTTCTTATGATTGTTAATTGTATTTCTTACCTCTCGTATTCTCCTTTGTATATCTTTCTTAAAGTTCTTTTGAAAAACATGATTAACTTAGGGTGCCAGACAGGATTATCCCAGGTTACTACTTCTTTTAACCAATTCATAAAGTAGAGAGGATAGGTTTTTCTTTTCTCTCCATCGATGAGTTCAAATACGATTCTCTTGATGTTGTCGTTTAGGTTGACTCTGTTTGCTGCTTCTAAAAAGAGTATCTTTAACCTCTGTTTCTCAGTGTCTTCTTCTTTTGGTTTTTTGTTGGTAAGATCATTGAAAACAAATTGTTCATTGTCAATATCACCTATTTTAAAATCTGATCCTTTCTTCTGTTTAAGCATTATCTCGGCAAGGACCATCTCGTGAAGTCTCTTTAAAAAGGTTGTTTTGTCCTCGTTTTTAAGAATATCTGAGATTCCCTGTAATAAAATATTGAAAGAGAATGGGCTCGGAACAGCAGTATCAATTATGTTGATGCTCATTTTACCGCTGCTTAACATCTCAATGACCTTTTTAGAGTTATCAATATCCATAAGATCCTCAAGTACTTCTCTCCTTGCTTCTTTCATTAACGGAAAGTTGTCATCAAACCCTCTTATAGTTCTCATTAATGCTTCAGAGGACATTTGTTGCCTTCTAACTGATTTTTTATGGGCTTTGTACTGTCTTAGAATCATAAAACTCCTCGTTGCGCAATGTCTAAACCTTCTCTTTAAAACCTGTGTTTTATCAATGGTTTTTTCTGCAATAGCTCTAAGATTTTGAGGGGTTATGAATTTTAGTGGGGTTCCAAATCCAAAGCTAGAACCTGAAGCAATGTAAAATGAGTGGTCATTTATACCTATTTCAAAACTTCTCTTATTAAATACTGAGAGGTAATATGCAAAGACCCTTGAAAGTACGTCATTAACTCTTCTCCCAAACATTGAGTGAAATATCATGTAGTATTTGTTTCTATCATGGAATCGTTCAATAACTAATTCCTTATCAGTCGGTAATGTTCCTGTATAATCATACTGAATCTTAAAGTAATTGTATATTGCTTCACTAACATTGTCTCTTACATATAAGTATGATTTGATAAAATTGGTAATCTCTTTTTTATCTTCCTTTCTATCAAATCTCGATTTTATAAGGTATCTAAAGTGATTGATGTCCATTGCTAAATCAAAACTCAAGGGCAACATCTCTGATACCCAACTGGGAACAGTAGGAGGTCTTCCCATGGAATCATTAACAAAACAGGTCATGCCTCTTGCGTATCTGAAAACATAGGTCTTACCAGCTAAAACGAAGATATCTCCCTTTTCTAATCTCTCAAAGAATGATTCATCTAAGAATCCAATCGTAGCATTGCTGCCCCTCATCTTGACTTTTATCTTAGATTCATCAGGAATAGTTCCCACATTAGTCATATAAATTATTCTCGTCATGAATCCTTTTGGATAAATTATTCCAGATTCTTCATCTACTCTTATCTTAGCATAAACATTTCTATCCTCTAGTTCACTGTACTCTCCCTGAAGATAAGCAATGACTGAGATATAGTCCTCCCAAGAAAGTGTGTTGTATGAGTAACTCTGTTTTAGGATATAAAATAGTTTTCTTTTGTTCATTCTCTCATTAAAAACAAATGAGAGAATCTGCTGTGCTAAGACATCTAATGCATTTTTTGGAATATGAATTTTATCTATCTTTTTATCAATTCCGTCTTTTAGTAAGACAGAACACTCAACAAGGTCATCTCGATTTAGGACAATTATTCTCCCTTTTGTGATAGCATCGAGCTTATGTCCGCTTCGTCCACATCTTTGAAGCGCTCTTGCAACTGATTTTGGGCTTCCTAAAAGAATAACAAGGTCTATAGAACCAATGTCAATTCCCAATTCTAAAGATGTAGAGGAAACAACACACTTCATCTTTCCCTTTCGAAGAGAATCCTCAACATTGAATCTTATGTCTTTTGAGAGAGAACTGTGGTGTGCTCCGATGTTTTCATCATTGTAGTGTTCTGGAAAGAGATTCTTAAGGGTGTCAACAACTCGTTCAGTGGCTGACCTCGTGTTTGTGAATATCAATGTCGTTTTATGTTTCTGTACTAGTTTATCAATGAGTGAGTACATTTTGTATCTCATTACTGTGTAATCGGTGTTGATGAAATCTGTAACAGGAGTGAGAACCTCTAAGTCATTTTTTTTGATGAACTGAACATCAATAATGGTTATGTCTCTGTTTTTGTATTCAACAATCTCATTTGTTAGCGAATCTAACTTTTTGTTGAATTTAGCACTTTTTTTTAGAAGTGCTTCTTTTTTCTTCAAGTACTCCTGATATTCTTTTTGATTTAATTCAGCGTTGTTTTGATATTTAAATGATTCTTTTCCTTTAGTGTTGTCTTTTGTTTTTTTACTTCTTTTTGTTTCGTAAATAATAGAATCAGCTTCATTCAATAGTTTCATGATTGATTTTTTCTTAGGAACATAGCCAACCAAGTATTTTGCAACTTCTTCAATCGGAGCAACAGTAGCAGATAATCCTACCCTCGTGATATTTGGAGACAATCTCTGCAAAAGCTCCAAAGATAAACTCAGGTGAGTTCCCCTTTTGTTCTCTGCAAGAGCATGAATTTCATCAACAATAACCCATTCAACCTCTCTTAGATTCTCTTTGAATTTCTTTGAGGTAAGAATGATAGATAGGGATTCTGGTGTTGTGATGAGAATGTGCGGGGGGTTTTTAATCATCTTTGATTTTTCATAGCTTGATGTGTCTCCTGTTCGAGTTGCTACTTTTATACCCAATGGTGAACCATTGATTTTTTCCATTTCTTTTAGTGGGTTAACTAGATTGTATTCAATGTCGTAGTTCAGTGCCTTTAATGGACTGATATAGACGCAATAAATTTTATTTGAGAGAAGTCCTTTCTGTGCATCATCAACGAGTTCGTTAAGTATTGAGAGAAAAGCGGTTAATGTTTTTGTGGCTCCTGTGGGCGCAGAGATTAACACATTTTTTCTCTGGTGGATTTCATAAACTCCAAGTTTTTGTGGTAGAGAGTATTCTTTGAACTTAGAATAAAACCATTTTCTCACAATAGGATTTAGAACATTGTCTATTGTTTTTTTATTATCGGGCTTTGTTTTATAGGTTATCATCTTTTTGATTCTCTTGTTTAACAATGATTTAATGAGATATTAAAAGATAGTTTAAAAGATTAATTTTTAATTTGTGTGCTTTGTTAATTTGTATGCTTTTATAGGATATTAGTAATATTATTTATACTTGAGTATCATGTGTTGAGGTATCGTCTCAAATAGTGATGTAATTAATATTATATTTGTAATTAATCTTATAATTTATAGTGTGTCTTTTTGTGGTATTTCTTATATTTTTTATACTTTTTATGATATTCTTAGTAAATTTATGGTATTTTACAGTATTTTCAAGTAGGGCTCTTTTTGGTAATGGAAACTCATATTTAATCCTTTAGTAATGTTACCATTCTGAACTATGATAAAGCATGATAACCATAATAAACTACCAGAAACTATGATGAATTGGTTATTTATGTTCTCTCATTAAAGTTCAAGATTAAATCATGTAAAATCATAACTTTTATATAACAAATCTGCTTACTTCTTTAGATATGTTAAAAAATGGGTTTGGTTTAAGAAAAAAAACGAAGAGTAATAAAAATTCTAATGAAGGTTTGGACGTTAATGATAATATGGATGATGATAGAATTGTCCTTGATTCGTTTGAAAAAAAAAGAGTGAAAATAACTTTTACAAGTAGTGAGATTAAAGATATTATTCTATCTTGGTTAGCAATCTCTTTTGCCTTTTCAATAGCATTTAGTTTGAATGAACCTTTTATCTTAAGTAAGTTTGTTTATTTATTCATAGTATCCCTGTTAACTGCCGGTATTGGATTTGTTGGTCATGAATTAGCTCATAAATATGTGGCAATCAGAAACAATTTTGAGGCAATATTTGTTGCGAGCTATTCTAATCTTGTAGGAATGATTATTATTTCTTTTTTGGGAATCATTTTTGCAGCACCTGGAGCTGTCGTTATAAGAAGTAAGTCAAGATATCTCTACTCTGAAAAAAAACTTATTGAAAAATCTGGAGAAATCTCACTCGCAGGGCCACTTACTAATGCAGTGATTGCATTGATATTTATTTTGCTTTATATTTTCATAAAATCTCCTATTATTACTTATGGTGCTATAATTAATTCGTCTTTGGCTATTTTTAATATGATTCCTATTTTAAACTTTGATGGGTTAAAGGTTCTTCTCTGGAATAAGGGATACTATTTTTATTCACTTATTGGATTTGTCGCAATTGCAGTGATATCGTATCTTATATAGTTTTATTTTTGATAAATTTTAATTATTATTATTTTAATTGCTATCTTATTTGAGATTATCTTAATTATTGGAATTTCTATTCTTAAATTATTATACTTAAATTTATGCTATTGAAATTAAGTTAATCCATAGTTTATGGCTTGAATATGATACTCTATTTTATAGTAATAACATAAACTTAAAAAAAGATTAAAGAATATTAATGATTATGATTGTCTTTAGACAAAGGAAAGTGAGAAAGAAAGCATATTTTTTTACGATTGACCTGGTAATTGGACTATCAATATTTTTTATTGGAATAACCCTATACTATATTGGATTAAGTAATACACAGGTCACAACAAAGAGTAGTCCAATAACTGCTTATAGCATACTGGATAAGATGAATAAAAAGGTTGGAATTCTAACAGCGACTGCAAACTCAAATCCTGCTTATGATGTTAGCTACTACTTGAAGTCATATGTAAAATCAAACTATTCCTATTTGAAGGCGGGATTATCCTATGGGGAGGAGTTGTGTTATCTTTTCAATCAATCGCAGTTACATCCTTCATTACTTGAACTTGATAAGAATTTTACGAAGTTTTTTATTGATATTGTTATTTTCGGAAATGAGACCAAGGTAAGAATTCCCTATCGTGTTGTTATTTCGGTTCTTGAGAACGGGAAAAATGCAACTCTGTATGGTAATCCTCAGGAGTATGAGAAAAAGGCACAGTATATTACAACTGCTGATGGGTTTTTTTCAGGAGAGGTAAACGAGGAAAACAAGGTAACTATCTTTGGTCCTTGTATCATTAAATCATCTATATGGAATTAAAAATCATTAATATGAAATTAAATTGAAAATGGTGTTTCTTAAATGAGAAGGAGTTTTAAGAGAAACAAAAAAGCAATATTTTATACATTAATGGGTATTATTTTGCTTATTTTAGTTGTAGAGCTAATAAAACCCAGAACTCAGTTAACGGTTAGTGTTAATGATCCAGCGGTATCCTTTGCAAAGATTCGTTCTATGAATATGTTTATAAAAACAATTGAGTATCATTCTGTTCCTGATATGTTAAAGCTTTCGTTCTATCGTGCATTACAGAGTATAAACACAAAAATAAATTTAACTAATAAAAGCTACACTTCAAATGAGTCAATATTAAAGGATATCAATGATAGTATTATTAAAGGTGTAATAACAGCAACTAGTACAAGGTCGATATATAATCCTTATAATATTTCTAGTGTGGTGAAAGAAATAGAGTGGTTAGCAAATCAAACTTCTTTAGAGCTTACTGGTATGTCTGTGAAAATAAAAAATTTTTATCAAGACAACTCCACTCGCTCATTTCAGATAGGATTGAATTATACTCTTAAATTTAATCTCAAGTCAAGGGGATTTGCATATTGGAATGTCTCAAAAAATTCTTCAATAGTGATTGACTTAATAGGTTTGAGAGATCCTATGGATTTACTTAATAAGGGAAGTATACCTTATGTTAAGAGGATTAAGTATCCAACAACTCTGATAAGTTACTATGGGCTTGCTTATACAGGTAATGAGAATGGTTTGATTTATCTTGAGTGTGCCGGAAAATGGTACCATGATAGCTGTTTTGCAGATCAAATTAATCTAAGTAGATATGACT
>CAZZHT010000030.1:0-3095 GCA_964653825.1 uncultured Methanosarcinales archaeon | reverse complement strand
AAATATTAGTAAGGTTATAAGCCCGTGCCATACATTTTTGCTGAGTAATGAGGAGTTAGGGCTCTATAACTTATCAATGTGTAGTAGTTAAGAAATATCTTCATTATTTCTGAAAACGAGGGAACTATTAGTTATAATCTGTGAGTAAAAGATAGATAATTGGAGCACAAATTAAATTAATGGTTTCTAAATCGTTAATAAATCATTAGTAGAGCATTAATGTGAGGTTGATAGATAAGCTTCATAAAGTTTATAAAAAAGCACACATCTTGTAGAAAGGGTTATTTATTTTTTTGATAATCTCATTTGTTGGACGTTTGCTTACTTTTAGTTTGTATTTGATAATGATTATCTGGGTTATGTTATCAATTTTTGATTTAATTTTTGATTTTTTGTTGATTTCATCGCTTTTGTTTTTATTTGTTGTTTTGAGATAAGTCAAGTTCAACAATGGTCTTTATAATGCTTTATAATGAATTCCGCAATGGTCTTTAACAATGGTCCTTAATAATGTGATGAAACTAAAAAATGGTTCTTTGAGTCAGAGTTCTGTTGTAATGCCTCAGAAGGCAACTAAGAGACAGGGGCTTACTAAGCATACTAATACAAGGAATGGCAGTCAGATAGCAAAAAGGCAATATGATAGTAACACTGTCAAGCAGGACATTATCATTAAATTAGAGCATGTATTCAAAAGGTACATTATGGGAAAGGTGTTTGTTGATGCGCTAAAGGATATTAATTTGGAGATTAGAAAGGGAGAGTATGTTGCAATACAGGGACCAAGTGGGGCAGGTAAGTCAACTCTTATGAATATTATTGGCTGTCTTGATTTTCCAACAAAGGGAAATGTTTATTTATTAGGAAAGAATATTGTGAGATTAAGCGAGTCGGATTTGGCAACTATCAGAGGAAAGAGGATTGGATTCATCTTTCAGAGCTTTAATCTTATACAGACACTCAATGCCATTGAAAATGTGATGCTTCCCATGACTTTTCAAGGGGTTCCATATTCCATAAGATATAAGAGAGCAAAGGAGATACTTGAAACTGTTGGATTAGGAAAACACCTGCTACACAAACCTAATGAGCTTTCAGGAGGCCAAAGGCAAAGGGTTGCTATTGCAAGGGCACTTAGTAATAATCCCGAACTAATACTTGCTGATGAACCAACAGGCAATTTGGATAGTAAAAGCGGTAATATTGTCTTGGACTCGTTGGAAAAGCTCAATTCACAAGGTAGAACTGTTGTATTGGTGACTCACAGTAGAGAATCTGCTTTAAGAGCAAAAAGGATTGTTTATATTAAAGATGGAATGATTGTAACTGAGAAAAAGGCTATGAGTTAGGTGTTGTTAGCTCTATTATGTCTTGTATGAGTTATGATTATGAATTTATATTATGGCTTATTATGTTTATTTATTATCATAAAGATGTATTATGTTTATTAGAAATTTATTTGTTATATGTTGTTTTGTGTTTTATGTTATTAAAACAAGCCAGGTGGGAAATATGTTAGGAATAATTGATAAAAATTGTTTTGAATCAAAACAGGTTGGGGTTATTAAGACAAAACAGGTTATCAAGATTATTTTCCTGTTACTTTTGCCTCTTCTGTTGGTTAATACAACGAATGCTGCTATTTCGTGGAATATTATGAAGTATTCCCCGATACCTGTTGAACCAAATAATTACTTTGATTTGTGGATTACAGCAACAAATACTGGTAGCTTTTCAGTAAAGAATCTCTCTTTTGAGATAGTTCAGAAGTATCCTTTTTATTCGGTCCCTGGTTATCCTACAAAGATATCAATTGGTACACTTAAACCATACGAAAGCTCGACATTTCAATTTCGATTAAGAGTTGCCAAGGATGCTCCAGAGGGCGCAAACCCCATAACTATTGCAGAAGAATCAAAGGGTAGCCCGAAGGCCTACAGAACTTACAATATTATTGTAGAAACTCATAAGGCACTTCTCTCAGTTGTTAAGGTAAATACTCCTTCATCTATGAAACCTGGGGAAACTTATAATATTGGATTTACTGTTAAGAATATTGGTGATAATACATTAAAGAATATCATTTTCAAGATGGGACAGAATCCTACAGTTCCTTCCTCACCAACGACACCACAAACATTAGTTAGCACTCAGACAGTTCCTGGTGTAAAGTTATCAACTTTCGATACATATATACCTTTTTCCTTAATAAATTCTACAAACGAGAGAATCATTACTCTTCTTCCAATAGGTTCTCAAAAGACACTTAGTTATCTAATTAAAGTTGATCCAAGTGCAAAGGCAGGTTCGTATAATCTGCCAATCGCAATTACTTATCAAGATTTAGATGGAACACAGTACACAAATACTAATTACTTTAGTATTTCTATTGAATCCCAATCTGATGTTGATTATTCCTTATCTCAGAGTAAATATTTCTATCAAAACAAGAGTTCAGATTTAAATATACAATTCAATAATATGGGTCTCAATGATGTGAGTTACCTAAAGGTTAATTTAAATCAATCCAATGATTACATTATCGATAGTTCAAGTAGTTATTTTATTGGCTCAGTATCTGCAAATGATTACGATACTGCTAATTTTAAAATAATACCTTTGAAAAAGGGTGAAATTACAATACCTTTTACTTATTGCTATTTAGATGGAAACAATAAGATGCATTATGAGCATGGCTCAATAACAATTAATAGCTTGTCAAAACAACAGGCAGAGAAACTCAATTTGATTGAAGAAAACAACTCGGGTATGATTACCTTAATTACTGTACTTGTGATTATAGCCCTAATTGTGTTGTATGTTGTTGTTAGGAAGATTAAGAAGAAAAGATTACAGTGATTAAATACAATAATTAATTACAATAATTAATTACTATTACTGTTACAATTGTCAATTACAGTGGTGGATTACGGTGATTTATGCTGTCATTAAATACAGATTAAAAACTATATTATGAAATTATAAGATTATTTATGAGAAGAATTTTAATGTTGTAAAACATTTTAGTGTTATAAAGATAATTTTAATATTATAAAATAATTGAGTGATTGCTAAGATCATTAATATTGTTAATA
>CAZZHT010000029.1:1788-12655 GCA_964653825.1 uncultured Methanosarcinales archaeon | reverse complement strand
TAATGTAAAAATAAAACAATATAAATTTAAAGAGTATGTGATATGTTAATTAACCATTTAAATAAATATCACATAAATTCACTTTATAACAACTTCAATTAGCTTATAGCTTATAAGTCACTTATTTAACAATCATTAATAATTTTTTTTATAGTTCTCTATTAAAAGCCTTTTTATTTTGATTTAACAACAGTTACTCCCACTTTTCCACTGTTTGAGACAGATTGAAGTGGTTCTTTATTAACTATATTTATACCGACTGTGCCAGACCTCTTATTTTGAGTGTATTTACTTACAGTCACAGTCCTAGCATTCAAGCTATTTGCATAACTTGTTAGAGTAACCCAACTAATAATAGTTACAGTAACAAGCGTAATGATTAAGATCACAACCACTTTTTTTGAGATATCGTTTTTCTCTTCCATCTTTTAGACCTCTTTTTTTGATTTTGCTTAATTACATAATAATACTACATTTCATAAAATATCCTAAACAATACCTAACTCAAACATCTAACAATTTAATAAAAATAATTTAAATAGCATGATTTGTAATTGAAGTAGCATAATTTAACATGATGAACATAATCATATAAAAAGTACAATAAAATTCTATGAAATACAATAAAGGAATAAATACAATAAGGGAAATTGAAATTCATATACCAATCATTCGCTTTAATTTATCTAATTGATTAAATTGATTTTTAATATAAATTGTTAATAAATATAAATAGTTAAGTGATTGATAAAATAATATAAATTTATTTTATCTTTTATTTAATTTTATTTCTCTTTTCTCTCTAAGCTTGTCCTTTTCCTTTTGAGTAAAATAAAAATCATTAAACTTAATGTTATTAAAAGCAATATTAGTATACTTATTAATGAGCTTATATTTATATTTTTCGATTTGCTTTTGCTGTTGCTATTATTATTTTTTAAATTTTTGTAGTTACTGGGAGTAGTAAAAATACTTGAGTTTACTTTGAATTTAAGCGATTGAGTAGAAAGCTTACTTGAGAGATGAAGATTACAAGTCATAGGACTCTCTTTTGTTATATTTCTCTTTAACTTCATTGAGTATTTTATGAATTCATTAGAATTTGGTTGGAGTGTAGTTAAAAAAGAGTTTTCTGAGTTTTCACATGATGTTGTGATGTTTATATCAAGGGGACTTCCGACATTGTTCTTAAGGTAATAAGTGATTGTGAGATTTGATTTGTTTTCAAGGGAATTATAGAAATCATGGATTTCAAAGGGATTGTTTAGAACTGTTACAGTTGTTATTTTTTTTACTGTGTGATTATCATAATTTAATAAAAGAACAGCATTATAGGTTCCGGTTTTATAGCTTAGTAGGACTGGAAAGTTAATTGTTTTTATCTCTCCTTGATTAAGATTACTAACACTTGTGGATTTAAATGTAAGGTTGTTTATAGTCATAGTGCCATTTATTTTATGGATTACTTTTTTTCCTATATTCTGAACACTTAGCTTAAAGTCAGATTGTTGATTTTTGTATAATGATTTTGTCTGTTCTTTTAGAGCTATTGCCTTGTCTGAGACCGGTTTTATGATTTTAATTAAATAAGTTAAAATTATCATTGTGTTGATAGTTGCACCAGAGGTTTTGCTTGATATAATAGATGCATCAATACCTAAATGATTCAATCCTGGATAAAGCTGTTGGGATATGGATGAAATATCAAGTGTAAAGTTTACTCTCGCTTTCCCATGGGGTGAAATCATGAAGTGGACTGGATTGAGTTTGAATGCCTGTGAGAAATTGTGTGGATGAACTGCAATTTCGGCAGTTGTATTTGCTATATTACCTAAATAAAAATAACCTGAGATTACATCTGTATAAGTATAGGTGTTTACAGCAGGATAAAGTATGACATATGCAGATGTTCGACTGGGAAGCAATAAAGTCATAAGACAGAAGGATAATATTAATAGAAGTATGAATAAAGGTGGCGAGAGCCAAGTTGAGTGATTTGACAAATAACGATGTGAGTGTTGATAGAGATGTTGATATGAATGTTTATATGAATCTCGATATGAGTGTTGAGCTGGTTGTTGAAAAGATTGTCTATGTAATTCATAAGAAGGTTGCTGATATAAGTTAAGGGTTGAATCTTCTTTGTGGTTAAAAATCATAATAAATATTAAAAAAGACACAATTTATAAACTTTTCTTGTTTAAGGAACGTGATGAATTCCAAGATTATATATAAATGATAGATTCGTTAAAACAGTAATTAAAACAATAAATTTAAATACTGAATAATTTCACCTTTGTTATTGCTATTGTTTTGTTGGTGTTTTTTAGGGGGCTGTGGGGTAGCTTGGTTAGCCTTTGAGCTTTGGGAGCTTAAGATCCCGGTTCAAATCCGGGCAGCCTCAGATTTTATTTCATTTTTTTAATTTTTTTGTTTTCATGGTTTCAATAAGGATTTTTGTTTAGAATAGTGTATTGTATATATTGTATATTTTTTTGATGTTAATCTGTTTAATATTATTTAAAAGATGAGGGATTTTTATGAGTAAGAAAATTAAGTCTCCAACAAAAAGATTAGGAGTTAGGTACGGTAGAACTGTTAGGAAGAGACTTCATGTTGTTGAGGTTGCCCAAAGGAAGAAGTATGACTGCCCTTACTGTGGATACAAGGGAACGGTCAAATGGATTGCCCCAGGGATATGGCAATGTAGTAAGTGTGGAAGGAAGTTCACTTCAAGAGCATTTGAGATGACTTTAAAACCAAGAGATATTAATAAGTAGAATTAGGATTTTGGTTGTTTATTATTTAATTTTTTATAATCATAATTAATAAATTATAATGAATTTGATGAATTAATAAATGAGCAGTAATATTTGCTTGTAGGTTATGTATAAGATAAAGTATAATAATGTATATAAATTACAGGTACATAATTAAATTAGAATTGAATCTCAAATTTATTGCCTTTATGTTATGTTTAATTTGAAGAGTGTTTTTGGTGTGATATAATTTTTAATGGTTTTATAATGTTTTATAATTGTCTTAATTATCTTATAAAGATATTTAAGGAATTTGATATAAAGGATGAATTTAAGATAAATTTAATATAAAGGTTTCATTTTTTATTTGTTTGATTTTTCTTGTAATCTTTTAAGAACATCGAGGTGTTTAAGCATGGTGGAATATGTCTGTTTTAATTGTGGTAGAACCATTGATTCTAATACTATGAGAAGAAAGGTAAGGTGCCCTTACTGTGGGGGTAGAATTTTTTATAAACCAAGAAGGGTTGTGACAAAGGTAAAAGCCAGGTAAGGCCATTAAGTTATGGTTTTTTTACTGGGTTTTATATCTCTGTTTTATTTGTTTTTTTAGAGTTTCATTCTCTTGTGGGTGTTAAAGCATTTATATTGAGATATTGAATTTTATAGGTTTCAAGTGATAACAATGGTGAGCAGAAAATCAAAAGGGTATCTTTCTAATGATTATAATAATGATTTTGATGATTATCCTTATCAGATGTCAATTAACTGTAAGAATCTGGAAACCATTGATAATTCTACGATTATGAGAAGTGAAATTTTGACAGGTGAGCTGAGTTCAAGTTCCAAAAGGGGAGATAGAACATACTCTGAAATTAATGTAAATGGAGAAAAAATGAGTATTAGAGTATTCGCTAAGGACTCAACTATTTTAAGAGCAGCAACAAATTCAATTGAGAGATGGCTTGTTGCTATTGATAAAACGATTAATTTATACAAAGAGATGAAAGAATGACTAATATGAATAATGATAACAAGGTTTTAGAACTCCAACAAATCGAACAGAGCTTGCAGAATCTGCTATCAAAAAGAGAAAATCTCAATAATCAACTCAGAGAGGTTGATGAAGCATTAAAAAATCTGAAGAATTCAGACGAGAATTATAAGATTGTTGGAAATATTATGGTTAAACGAGATAAGGAAGATCTTATTAAGGAGCTTAATGATAAGAAAGAATCAATTATTGTTAAGATTAAAAATATTGAGAAACATGAGGACTTACTTAAGAAGAGAAGCAATGAGATTCAACAGCAGCTCCTTAAGGACCTTAAAAACAAGGGCTGAGCTGTTTAAGATATAGCTTTGAGATATAGTTAAAAAAGAATAGGACTGAGAGAGTTAAGGAAATTAAAGTGTAAGAATTTATCTGAATGTATTAAAATATCATTTTGTATCTTTGATTGGGTCAGGATGTTTTTTATAGAAAATTTTTAATAATTATGTTTGTGTAATTTTTGGTTATTTTCATGAATATGTTAATGAAGGTGAGAGTATGGGTGCAGAAAAGATTGAAAAGGGTATTCAACAGCTTATTGAACATCTTAATAGTTTACAAGAGGATAATACAATTCCAAGGAATGTAAGATTAAAGTTTGATGAGGTTAGTAAGGTTCTTTCTAATAAGAATGAGGAGTACGGTTTAAGAATTGATAAGGCACTGAATATCATTGATGGATTGTCGGAGGATGCAAACATACAACCCTACACGAGAACTCAGATATGGAATGTGGCTTCAATGCTTGAAAGCTTACAGTCATAGATTCAAATTGTTTGCGTGTTTATTTTTAATTAATGATACTTTTGAAGGGATAATTAGTTGAATGTTTTTTGATTTAGTGCTTTTAAAAGGTATGTTTTAAATAGAAGATATGAGTTATTGTTTGTGAAAATGTTGATTTTATCAAGCGTTATGGTTCCAACTTTGAACGAGAGCGTGAATAGTGTTAAGATAGTTACACCGAAAATAATGTCTCTGATTATAAGAATATTTGTATCTGTGGCTATTTTTCTAATAGGTTTTGTGATTGGGCTTTTTTTAAGTAAGATTACTAAAAAGATTCTCTCTGATATTGAACTTAATAAGATTATGGATAAAGCTTTTAATGTTAAGATTGATTTGGAGCAGATTATTGTTAAGTCATTAGAGTATTTTATATATTTTGTTACACTTTTAATTGGATTGAATTATCTTGGAATCTCAAGTTTTATATTAAACATAGTGTTTATCTCAATTATAATAGTTATTGTTGTTTCTCTGCTTATTGCCTTTGAAGGGGTTCTCCCAAATATGATTGCAGGAATAAATTTGAAAAAAAGTAATAGTTTTGAGAAAGGGGATGTTCTTATTTTTAATAATATGAAAGGAGAAATTATTGATTTTGATATGAGCGATGTAAAGATTAGAAATGAATTTGGAGAGATTGTTTTTATCCCAAACAGAACTCTGGCTTCATCTCTTTTTAAGGTTATTAAGAAGAATTCAAAGAATCACGAACACAGGGAAGAGAATCACAAAGAGATAAGACAAGCAGATAAGAAAACTAATGAATTAATTGACAAGCAAACAAATAATGAATAGATGAACAGTGATAAGAGATAATGGTGATGAGAAAAGCAAATATGATATAGAAAACATGTTATTATTACTGAGGTTCTATATGTTGCGGTATTTTTATTCTCGATAGAAGTAAGGACTTTATTAGCATGGTGGCATAACTACCTTTTGGGAGACGAAAGATGACTCTCGCTGATGTTCTGTTTCTGTTGAGTTTGTCCTTTCCTATATCTGTTACTGTTACTTTTGTTTGAATTATGGATTTACGAAGTAAAGATTCTCCAGAGATTTCAGGTATTGAATGAATCACAAAGTCCTTAGGTGCAATTCCTTCCTTTTCTGTGATTTTCTTTATTATTTTTTCAACGAGTTTTATTCCTTTGATATTATAGTACTTATCCTGATATCTCTTTAGGTGCTCTATTTCCGAGTTTAAACCATATCCTATAATTGGTAACATGAGTGGCAGTTCCTGCAATCGCTGCAATGCCTCATTTTGTTTATCATAAAGGGCTTTTTTGAAAAATATGAAATTATCTATGGTTTGATAGTGCTCTAAGTTAAAGGCAATTTTTATTAATTCAGATAGGGTTTTATTGAATAGTAAGCTTTGGTAAGCATGAATATAAAGTGAAAGGTGTTTTTTTGGAATGAGTTTTAGTTTAGTTATCACAGAATCAGAAGTAGTTAATTTATCCTTTAAATTAGAAGGTGATAGATTTTTTATGATTATGTTTAAGGCCTTTTCATATTCCTTTTTTATGATTAATTTTCCAATGATTGCATTGTCCATGTAAATTCCAAACCTCTGAGTATCAAAGTAGTTTGGAAAGATAATGTTCAGCTGTTGCTTGTTGTTATTCGTCATTGAGTAATATATTGATTTGAGTGTCTTTGCTGGATTTGATTTTGAATTTAGATTCCTTATTCTAATCACAAAGAGGTTCTCTTTTAGGTTGCCCATGGATATTGGTTTATTTGATTTTGCTAATCTGTAGGTTTCAATAGCTTTCAGAGGTTTCTCTTTAAGTGAGTGACCATAGGAGTTTATTGAGATGTGTTTCTTGACTAAATATGAGCTTATAGTTTCAGAATCATTAAGAGATTTTGAGCTGTTAGTTTGTTTTATATTTTCAATCCATCCCTTTAGAGAGCAATACTGATAGGTTATTGCCCTTTTATCCTTTATTCCTGCATAACCTATTGAGTTAAGGGGTTTTTTGTATGCTTGAGATAGCATTTTTAGTGCGGTGAAGTGGTCAATGTTCTCTTTTTTTAGAAGAAAAAGCGTGTATTTTCCACCTTTTGTTTTGTTGGATTGAATTGAAGTTATAATTTCTTCTGAGGGAATCTCAATCACTATGAAATCTGAGGGTATTTGTTTTATTATTGGATATTCAGCACTATTATTGGTTTTATTGTTTGTTTTATGATATCCATAATTTTCGTTAATTTTCGTTTTCATCGTTTTTTTATTTTTGGCTCTGTTTTTGATTTGATTTGATTTTTATTTTGTTTTCAACTTTGCTTTTTCATTTAGTTCTTCATTTACTTCTTTCTCTTGCTACATTAATATACTCGTGTATTCGTGTGTTTACATCTTTGTATATTTATAGACTCACACACTTAGATACCCCATACTGGATTGTCTTTTCTCATTATCTTGGCAATTTCCATTAGAAGTTTTTTATCGTTTTCTGTGAGGTATTGCTTGTTGTCTTTCAACTTTCTGAAATTGGACTCAGAAATGACAGAATAAAGAATAGTTCCTTCATCAACTTGTCTACCAACAGTTACATTTTTTAGAGAAACAGCTACTTCTTTTCCTTCTTCTGCAATTTCGAGTTTCTTCTTATCCTCTTGAATTGATTCAACTCTCGTAATTGAGCGCCCGTTTTCGTTCATTAATTCGAGATTAGATGTTAGTTTTCCGGCTATTACTTCTACGCCTACAATTGCTGGATTCGATTTTCTAAAAATATTGTTGGGCATTATCCTAATTTTCGCTGGAAATGAAAGTTTGTTCTTTTTTATTGATTCCAGTTTTTCTTTCTCATCTTTTAGCCATGCTAAGAAATCATCAATTACATTGTATATTACTTCATGATTGATTATTTTAACATTAAAGTGCTCTAATTCTTCCTCAGCATCTTTAGTTATCTCTACATTAAATCCAAGAATTACTGCGTATAGAGGAGATTGCTCTTTGTTAGAGTACGCTTCAAAGATGTCTTTTTTCATGATGTTCCCTACAGAGGCCTTTCTGATTTTTATGTTATTTGACTTCAAGAGCATAATCATAGCTTCTAAACTGCCAATGGTATCAGCTTTAACTATCACTCCTTCGGAATCTGAGTTAATGAATACATTTTCGACCTCAGATTTTAACTGTGCTTCTTTTTCCGCAATGGTTTCTTCATGTGCATTTTCGTTTCTAATAGCTATTAAGGGCATGCCTGCTATTACTGAGTCAAGACCGGGGGCAATAATCCTTAGTCCCTCTGCTGCTACAATCTCCTTTTCGTAGATAAATTTGGTTTTCTTATCCCTCATGTCAAAGTTATCCCTGGGTTTCAATATGCTTTTAATTTTAGTTACAGTTGGATTATCTAAACCAGAAATTATAAGAATATCATTATTTTTTATGAGTCCATCATAGAGAATGATATCAATTACATAACCCATTCCTGTAATTTTTTTTAGCTCTAAAACAATGCCTTTTCCCTCTCCCTCAGTGTGAACTTGAAGATTTAAGAATGTTTGAGCAAGACCTATTAAGAGCATCAGTAGTTCACTTATTCCTTCACCAGTTTTTGCAGAAACAGGAACTATGGCTATTTCTTTTGTGAAGTCCTTAATTCTATCAAATCTCTCAGCTCGCATACCTGATTCATACATTATACCAACGATTTTATAGATATTTTCGTCTAAAGCAGAAATAACTCTGTCCGATTGTTCTTTTAATATTTGTGCGATGGTCTTACTGGGCATGCTTTTCCAACCAGGAATGAGATCTATTTTATTCGCAGCGATTATAAAGGGTGTCTTGTAGGATTTGAGTATTTCAAGGGCCTCATAGGTTTGTGGCTTAAAACCTTCATTTATATCAACAACTAAAATAGCCATATCTGCAAGGTTACCCCCTCTCTTTCGTAGGGTTGTAAAGGCCTCATGACCGGGGGTGTCAATGAACAGTAATCCAGGAACTTTTATCTTGTTAGCATCTTTAATCAGACCCTTTGAACGCTTAATTATTGTGTTCATTGTTATAAAAGATGCTCCTATTGCTTGAGTGATACCACCTGCTTCACCCTTAATTATGTTTGTTCCCCTTATGTAGTCGAGTATGCTTGATTTTCCATGATCAACATGGCCTACAATAGTACATATTGGGGCTCTTAGATGAATAGTGCCGTTATCTGAGTTTTGATTTTTATCTTTCATATTAGAAAGTATTACATGTTTGTTTTTAAATTTTTAGATTATGTAATAGGTAAGGACTATGAGAGTTACAAAAACAAAAATTTATAAAGTTATGTTTGAACCCTTTGAAGCATGGATTGGAAAGCAAAGATGAAGCACTTTTTTGGTGAGTGTAAGATAACATTGAGATTACTGAAAAAGCCAACTAAAGATGAACTTAAGGTAATTCTTCAGGTTACTGCTCTGGGAAGTTTAATAATAGGCAGTATTGGATTTGCTATAAGAATTCTATTCTATTATTTGTTTAATCAATGATTTTATTAATGTGAATTTGGGTGTTTTAAATGTCAGAAGATGATTATAAAAATAACGAAGAAGAAAGCCATATTTTTGTTTTAAGAGTTACTCCAAATAAAGAAGAGCAGGTTATGGACTTTGTATATGAAAGGGCTAGTAGGAAGGGTCATAAGGTATATTCAATTGTACATCCTAATGGGATGAAAGGGTATCTTTTTGTTGAGGCGGCTTCTAAGGATGACGCTGAACAGGGTACTAAGGGCATCCCCTATGCTAAGGGAATTCTGAAATCAGAAGTGGCTTTTGATGAAATTGAACATATGCTCAATATTAATAAAGAGAAAAATCAACAGAACATCCAGGTTAATGATATTGTGGAGATAATAGGTGGTCCATTTAAGAGGGAAAATGCCAAGGTAAAACGTATCGATGTGGCAAAGGAAGATGTTGTTGTAGAACTCTTAAGTGCTCCAGTAGCAATACCAATTACTCTAAAAATGGATAATGTGAGAGTTATCAGAAGAGAATCAAAAGAAGATTAATCCTTTTTCTGTTTTTTTATTGATTATCTTTCTGAATTGTACTTATTCTGGGCCTTATTAGGTTCAAAAATAAAAAGATTTAAATATTTCACTATATTTTATGGTAAACTGTGTTAATTTAGTTGTAGTAGTTACATTTTATTCTTAAAGCTTCATATAATGTATTTATGAAGGGGTTTTAAAGATGGATGATGAAAAAAAA
The DNA here is from genome assembly GCA_964653825.1 of uncultured Methanosarcinales archaeon. GTDB lineage: Archaea > Nanobdellota > Nanobdellia > Woesearchaeales > CAZZHT01 > CAZZHT01. The sequence continues at coordinate 2,818 of CAZZHT010000029.1, read as the reverse complement.
GATATAAAGGTCAAAAGGGGGGTTGTCCAGGCAACTGGTTCATATAATCCTTTAACTGGTGAAAACGAGGAGAATCAAAGTTCTGAGGATACCAATCAAAGTGATAATAACAATGAAAATGAAGATTCTAAGAGAAATGAGGAAGAATTAGATAATAAAGAGATAAAAGAAGAGAAGGAGAAAAAAACAATTAAACAGGAAAAAGAGAATAAGGACGATGAGAAAAAAGAACAAGAGAAGAATAGAGCAGAGAAACATAGGAAAAGTGAGAAAAAGGATAAAAGAGAAAAAAATAATGAGAAAAAGAATCATAAGAAAGAAGAAACAACAAGTAATTGGTATTCATCAATCTCAACTTGGATTTTAATCAGTTTAATTGTAGCAACAGTAGTTATTGTTGCTTTAAGGTATATTCCTAAAAATCATGAAAATGTTATTGGAAAAGGGAATAACATATCTATGAACAAAACGGTCGTTGCAAAGGTTGGCAATACCAGTATTTATGAGTATCAGATTGATGAAATTTATAATAGTTTACCACCAGTAGAAAGACCATATATTAGTAAGGAAGATATCCTGGATCAGGTTATCAATTCAACATTACTCATTAACGATGCTAAGAAGAGGGGCATAAAGGTAACAGATGATGAGGTTAATCAGTATTTAGGAATACAACTTACCAATGCTAATATGAGCTATGCAACTTTTGAGAAGCTTATGAAAAATAAATCAATAACAATGAATCAAGTTAAGGAAAGCATAAGAGAGCAGATATATATTAATAAATTGTTCAATAATTTAACAGGCAATATTACTGTAAGTGATAATGAGACACTGGCTTTCTATAATAAAAACAGGGAGATGTTTAATGATAGCTATAACAAGTCAAAGGATCAGATTGGGGCCTATTTAAAGTATAAAAAGAAACAAGATTTTGCAAAGATGTATCTGAGAAAGACATACTTGGATGCTATTAAGAACAATGAAATCAATATCCTTGTTGATTTTAGTGGAGGTAACAGCAGTTCAA
>CAZZHT010000029.1:0-1688 GCA_964653825.1 uncultured Methanosarcinales archaeon | reverse complement strand
AGTAGCAGTTCAAATAGCTCTAACATAAGTGGCAGTGCGAACAATAGTGTTTATGTTAACAAGGCACTTTTAGAGTGTGCCCAAGAGAATGGTGTTAAAACAAAGATGGTCTATATTTACTCAAGTAATGACTGTGTGGTTTGCGATGAGGAAAGCAGTTTTATAAAGAGTGTTTATGATTCTCTTAATTTAACAGGATATAACAATATAAGTGATGCAATTACCTATGTGGATACTGAAAAGAACACTGGAAAGGGTATGGAGTTTGTTATTAATTGTATTTCTCCGGTACAGATCCCTGAGATTATTTGTATCAAAAGTGGTAAGGGAATTGGCACTGGAGATTCCTTAGACGAATCAACAAAGAATACAATTAGGGATATTATGAGTGATTGTCTAAGAGACTAAAATCAAACAAATCAATGAGCAATAATTTTATTACAAATTTAATAACGTCTTTTCTTTTGTTTTTTTTTTGTTTTATTCAGGGTTTATTTGATTTTCATTCTAAAAATGTGTTTGAATATATTTATTATAATCACATATTTTACTTCTCAAGAATAAGTAGAAAAGATAACAAATCTAAAGAAAGATAAAAAAAGTGTGGGGGGAGGGATTCGAACCCTCGAATTCACTAAGAAACTGGATGTCCCATGTTTTATAAAATCCCAACTTTAGTTGGAAATCGAGATTCAAGGTGATAATCTGCTAATTGCGCGAATTTTTTTTCATTGCCTTTCGGCTCATAACTCAACATCTTGAGTCCAGCGCATTTGACCAGACTTTGCTACCCCCACATGATTAAGATTACGATTGACAAAAAGACAATAATTAATAGTGATAATTAATAATGATGATTCACCGTGATAATCATTTTTGTAACGATAATAGTTTTGATTTAATAACAATTTATGATTAAGATAATGATTTGTTATTAAGAGTAGTTACTGCTTATAGTATTAAACAAGAGATTCTAAAATTCTTTTTAAAGTTTTCTTTTTTAGATTGCATCAAAAGATGTAATAAAGAAAATGAAGAGGGACAAATAAAACGGTGTTAATAAGAAAAGCAGTATTAATTGGTATTTCTATTTCTTTTTCTATTTTTTGTACTTTTATTTTTTTGTACCTTAATAAAGAAGGTTTAGTAAAAAATTGAGATGGCACTCAGGTGAGAAATAACAGTAATAAGAAGAATAATTATAATAAAAAGATAAGAATTAAAAGGTCTAATTAGTTTTGGTTGATTTTGTGGCTTCTGTGGAATCTGTTGCTTTTGCTTTCGCTTTTGTGGTCTTAGTTGTTTTTGGTTTTGGTTTTGGTTTTGATTTTTTAACTTTCTCTTTCTTTTTTACAGGGGTCTTTTCTTTTTTTGGTTTTTCCTTAGCATTAGCCTTTTTCTCTTTGGCTTTTGAATCAATGTGTTTCTCTTTAATGTTAAATCCTGCTTTCTTTAGAGCGAGAATTACTTCATCATGAGGAGCATTTTCAGTAATGTCAACAGTTGTGTTGATTAAGCTTAAGTGCTTGATGTTGAATTTTTTTCTCCTTACTTCTCCATCTACCAAAACGTAGCCATTTTCAACAGGAGAGATAATTACTCCCAACTTGCCTGCGTCTCTTCCTGCAATTTTCATGCATACTCTTCCAATTTTAAACATGATTTTCACCTTAATAAATTATAAAACA
>CAZZHT010000028.1:8958-12753 GCA_964653825.1 uncultured Methanosarcinales archaeon | reverse complement strand
ATAATGTATAAAAGATGCAAAAGATTACAAAAGATGTAAAAAGCTATAACAAATGAGTTCATAGTTAAGTTCAGTTTACAGTTAAATTTATCATATCGGTTAAAGAGAGGTTAAATAGATATAATACAAATATGACCCTCCACAACGTGATAATTATTAATGTAAATAATTCACACGAATATTATAATGAATATTAGGAATAAATACAAAAACATATATAACCAAATAAGTACTTTGTTTATTTTGTGGTGTTCCTCGCTTAAGCTGATATCAACGAAATCAGCAAAAATATAGTTAAATAAAAATACTGTTAATACTAGGAAAAAGCTAATTTCTCTTAAAAGTAATAAAAATACGGAAAAGAATGATAAAAAGAAGAAAAGCATTACCTTTGCTTCGTTGGGTTCGAAGAAGGAAATTATCTTAGTTGAAAAGGGTAATTTAGATTTAGTGTTTTTTGGATAACCATAATCAATATGATTTTTATGATTTCTATGATTCTCATAATTTTCGGAGTTTTTATTTTTCTTATTTAGGGTATTATGTGATACTTTGTTAGTTGAAGATACTTTATTAATTGGATATGCTTTATTATTTGAATCTCTCTTTTTAACTCTGCGTAGTTTAACATTATTAATGCTGTCTTTAGATTCTTTCATCTTCAAATCCCTTTCCATCTTTTCCATATCTCTAAGAATACTCATCAAATAATCTTTATCCTCATTTTTATTGTAACTATTATGATGGCTTTTTTTGTTTGTTTTGTTTGTACTTTCCATTTTGTTTTTTGAAGTTTCCTCTATTGGTTTTGATATTAAATTATGAATTTCTAGTAGGATATATTTCTGTATGATATATTTTAGGTATAATCTATTTTTAGTATCGTTAGTATTTTGGTTTTAACTAAGTTCTGAGAGGACGCACTCAGTACCATTGTAGGATAGCAGATAATCCCTGTGATTCTCTAACATAAAGTTGCCTTTTTTTTCTATACCATTGGAATCATGTGGTGAATCAAAGATGTCACTTAGTTGATCATTTATCATCTTGTTGACCTTTGTTTCATTATCAGTGATAATATTAAACCTAATGACATTGCAATCTTTAATCTCTTGTTGGGAAATGCAGCTATTGCAACTATTTGTGAGAGTTGTTGAGGCATCACCTACATTTCTAATTGTGATTATTGTTTCATTATTATGGGGCTTTGGGGGAACTACAATCTTATATGCGATTCCTAAGAGTATCATAACTACCACTGCTGCAACAATAATAAAAATTGTCTCATTAATTGCCATTTCAGACATGTTAATCCTCCATCGAGCTTCTTAGCTCCCTTAAGCTTTTGATTTTCAAATACTTAATCTTTCATTTGTTAAATATTTTTTAATAAAGCTTTTGTATATAACAATTCTTAATACCTTAATCATTGTTAGCCATTGTCTTTCTTAATCATAATTTCTTAACCATGATTTTTATTACTTAATATTTTTATGACTAATTGTAATAGGTTAATGTAACTGATTAATGAACATTTAATTAATATTTAATTAATATTCATTGCATCCTTTATTTCAATATGTTGTATTTTAATGTGTTATATTTTAGTAGATTCGATTTGAATGTTTATCTCTGAATATTTTCTTACGATAGGATATTACTTGTCGATATCTGGGTTGCACTCTGAACTAATGAACTTAAGCTAATCTCACCTAAGATTATAACGAAGCTATAAACTATTAATGCTATTATTAAATTCTTCCAAATCTCGGTGTCTCTTGTTATTTTATCAAACCCATTATTAACACCGTCAGCAAGTATCGATAAAAGGATCACAACCTCTACCATATAAATTCCAACCAGCACCTGAAAGATAGGCGGTGGAGTAATTGCACTAAAATTAATCATCTTTGAAAAGAAATTAGATGTTGATGAAGTTGATGCACCCGGCATTCCCATGGTTAGTGAATCCATTATCTTTGAAATCGAAGTGCCTATGTCAGCAAAGGCCTTTATGATAATAGCAGTAAGACCACCAACAATTGCTGCAATAAAGGGTGCTAAAAACCTTGCCTGCATTCTTATTTCAGACACACTATCTGCAAGCAAATCATAAATGAGTTCCTTTACAGCCTTCATGTTTTCAAGATACTTTGATACCTTGGTCAAGACATTATGCATCGCTACAGAACCCTTTTTGACACTCTCAGAAATAACTAACATAATCTCAAATAATAAGGGTGAGGGATATAAATTCACCAGCCCGTCCTTGGGATTAAACAGAATATCTTTAAATAATCTTCCTGTTGATTCCATTTCAGAGAGTATCTTTGAAAAGAATACATAAATTGATCTCTTTTTCATGTTTGTTAAATCATAGTCCCTCAAAAATTTTTGGATTGCAACCTCTAATGGTATGTTTTCTGTAAATTCATTACTAAACTGAAATAGTGTTGCTGCAAGATCATCTTCAATTTCTTGTGTTTCATTCCTTATCTTGAGTTTTTGGAAGCTTACTCCAAATTTCCATAGGATAACAGAGACCGCTAAACCAACAGTAATGAGTAATGAAAGATACATTGGGCCCGGAAGGTATTCTGAAAATGGGGGAACCCCGGTTATCTTTGATTTATTAAAGGCAGGGAGTGTTACTAAAAGAAGATGTATCAACCCAGGAAGAGCTATGATTACACCTATTATCATTGAAAAGGGTAATGCTGAAATAAGGTACTGTTTCCCATTAAAAACCAATCTCACTTTTCCCTTTGGGGGAAGTTGCTTGTTTGCTGAGATATCCGGAGCCGAGAATGCACCAGGTCTCTTAGAAAGTATTCTTTCCATAAAGAAGTAAACCAAAGCAGGCAAGACAACAATGTACCCAAAAAACAGATAGCTTATTTTTATTTTATCTGACATAAATATTGATGCCATTGGAAAAGCAATCAGAGCTATCAACGGTAACAGAATACCAAAGGAATGAATCACCATGACTGGATTTTTTAATTCATGACTATAATGCCTCATTTTTTCATAGGTTTTATTTAAAATCATATCCAATGCTTTATCTAAAATTTTCATCTGTTGTTCTTCTGTTGATTGATCTAGAGAAGAATAAATTGTTAAGAACGACTTAACAAAGTCCTCATTTCTCTTTAACCAGAGTGGTATAAAAAGTCTGATTGCACTCTCAATCTGAGGGACTTTATTTGAATTTGTCAGCCATAGTATCCTTTTAAGATCCCTTGATAATGAACCGTTTAGATGATCTGCTGCAAAGAAGATGGCATTCTCTAAAACAGGAGAAACCCTCATATAGATTGTCATATAAAGAATTGCCAATAGTGATTCCTGCTGTGCTTTTATTTTTGTGACTTGAGATAAAAATTTAGGGTAACTATAAATAACGTAGTATAAAAATAAACCAACCATTACTAAAAACAGTCCAAAATCTTTGAAGAATGGCGCTACATATGCGAACAACCAGAATGGGAGAGCTAATAAAATAAAAATAACGCCAATCATTAATGAACCTGAGATTACCTGTTTTGGATTAACATGTAATCTTGAAACAACGATGGGATCTTCAAGTTCGTTGAAGAATTTCTTAGGAATTAAATTCAAAAAAACACCAAAGAATCGATATGAATAACCACAGAACTTTTCGAAATAAGTCCTTAATGCAATATCCTCTTCTTCTGTTTTCTGAAACTCTTTGTAATACTGAGAATCAATGTCATCAAGCATCTTCACAATATTCTGATTGTTACTGTTTACTTTTAATTCATTAAATTCACT
>CAZZHT010000028.1:4759-8858 GCA_964653825.1 uncultured Methanosarcinales archaeon | reverse complement strand
TTGGTGTGGGCGGAGTTGGACAAACTTCACAGCAATCAGGGGGTAGTATCGAATGTTCTAACCCAACATGAATTAAAAACGCAAACTTGAGGTTTTTATAGCCCGATTTAGATAAAGGCCACTGGTACTGATTATCAACACAGGTCACATTAGCCACAAAATTTAAAATGATTTGTTCACCATAAGCAATACAATCTTTTCCAGTGAGATAGTAATTGGGATCTGGATAAGTTCCTCTTTGATTAACGAAAGGAAACGTTTTATAAAGATATGTTGGTGGTGGAGGATTTTGGAAGCACGCCGGCCCAATAATGCTCTCATTATTATCACAATCAGTTAATCCGACACCAATGTCACAGGTATTAAGAGCACATGCTGATTTAGATGGATCATTTATTACTTGCCCATTCCAACATGTTTCTTGTTGGCATTGGGGCATAGGGGCTTTAATTAATTCTGTTTTTGACTTGTCACACAATAAATTATAAGTGCATGTCACATTGTTCATATTATTATTTAAGATTTTCATTAATTGTGTCATATATCCATTTGATAAGCCGTAGGGCTTAACCACATAAATCATACATTTTGATTCATTACCACACCCACCATAAACCGGAATCGAATTACAAGAAACAACCATTAAGTTCTTTTTGAGTTTTCTGTATATATACCAAAACCTAACAGGATATATCTCTTCTAGATATTTATTGTTGAAGTTTATACTCATATTGTTCATTAATGGTACTATGATGAATGTATTGTTTCCATTAAAGAGCATTGGGAAGCCATTATCACATTTGGCTATATCCAATTGATTGGGATTGATATCCCAGGGACTAACCATTACTTCAATATTCTTAAAATAACCAGAATCTGCGTACAGTAATGGAAACAGTTGCTTTGAAGCTTCTGTTTTTCCTATTGAATAGATATACATTTCAGTATTTCCGTTAATAAGAGAAATATACTTGTTCGCAAATGTAATAGCAGGATTGCTAATGGAGTCCTCTGCTTGCTTTAGTGTCGGAGGATGTAAAAAATTCCAAATTATCCAATAGTGATTTTCAGCACCTCCACCTTCAATTGCAGATTTGTATGTTGCTCTCATACCCGAGTTTCTTGCGGCTGTAATTTCATATGATTTTAGAACCTCTGCTGATGTTGATGCTCTCATATTGATGTCATTTAACCTCTGCTGAAGAGCTTGATCTTCGAATCTCCATGCTACTCCTATCAATAATAATACAACAAATATAAGAGAAACAATAATTAATACAACAAATAGGGATGCATAACCCTTTTTGTTGATACTATTAGTTTTATTAGTGGACATATTTAAATTACCGTAAGAGATATTTTTCCCACATATTTTATCCTTTTTATATTTACTTATTTCCATTTTTATAGTTTTGAATAAATTTTTTTTTCAATAATAACTTGAAATAAAACAACTGACCTTTTTAATTCAATTTTTAATTTAAAATTTCGAACCTCATCAATAATGAAATCCGAAGCTTTAAACTCTAACAAGACAAGATGAATATTAATATAAATATCTAATGATGTGAATGAAATTAATATGAATGAAAAAACATATGAATTATTTAACCTGAATAGTAAAAGAGGGTTCCTCTGATAAATTCATCAGTTCTACATGGTAAAGTTGTAACAAAGTCAACGCTCTTGTATGCTTTAAGCATTCTTAGAGATTCATTAAATTCAATTGATCCCAATTTTACGACTTTAAATGAATTTGATGTTATAATTAGGAATGATTTAGTACTTGAGCCCATATATTTCTTTAAATCAGATTTCAACTTCTCTGCACCTTCCGCTGTTTTTATTACAGCCCCTCCTGTTCTCACGCTTAAATTATACGCTGCCCATTCTAAAACCTTTTTTTCAGTTTCATTACACGCAGATTCTTCTGAAGGATAAATATAATAAACAGTAATCCCAGCTTTATTTAAGGCCTTTACTGTAGCATTCATACAGTTAACTACTCTTTTAATACTGTCCTTTGATGCTGGATAACAAGTGTCTTTTATAAAATAGGAATTCCACTTACAACTACCGGGAAGTTCATCAGATGATAAAAACAGATTTTTATGTGGTGTGTTTTTATCCCAACCACACAATGATGGATTATTTGCAATATCCATTGCTTCTCCGAGCCAATTTTCATCATTCTGAGCAACTGGATAGCAGTTTGATGGTGTATACGGACAATAACCCTTACAACTTTGATCTCCATTATTAATCTCACACGAAGTCCATGAATCAATGTTATGAGAAACTGCTGTGGGATCAATGGTACTAGCAATACTTCGAATATCCCTGTTCACACCAGACATGCTACCAGAGGGATCAAAATAAAAGCAATTGCTTGAAGTACCACCTTGTGATGTAGGAATATAAAGAAATAACTTCCACTTGTTCTTTCCAAAAAGAAAATCCATTTTGTCAACAGTATGAGCAAATGCATTAAATTTAAGACCATCACCATAATTGATGCTCTTGTTCATATAACAGAAGAAGGTACCTATAATATCTGAAAAAGAGAAACCACTATCCTTATTGAATAGCAAACTCTCAGTACCTGTTGTTGCTTCCGTAGTCCACAGTGAATTGAGAACCTTCGATGCCTTCTCCTGAATCGTTGGTACCTGGGTGGCCCTGTAAAGTAATAGGACTACAGTGAGAACCACGATTAATATAACCATCACCGTTATATCTAATATTTGAGCTCTATTATGATTAAAACGTCCAAAAAGAGTGCCTATAAAAAATTGATTATTCTCCCTCGTGTAAGTTTTTTCAATAATATGGTCCATTTTTTGGATTCCTACTTAAAAGATTATTATTTTTAACTCAATTTAAGTTTAATTCTAATTAATTTCCTTATTTAATAATCTTACACTTATAATCGTTTATTTAATTTACTAAGTTAATATGTTAAAGGTAATTAAAGGAAAAAATAACTAAAGGTAATATTAAAGGTAATAAGATAATAAAGCTGACAAAAAGATTAAAGGTTGATTTATATTAGGTTCATTAGATTTGTGCTTTGGAGTTATGTTGTTTCTGATTAGGTTTCTTTGATTATATGTTTTTTTGAGTTTATTTATCCCATTTTTCTTTTTTATTGTTTCTTTTTTATGATTTGTTAATCCATTGTCTTTCATTTGCGCATCTTGAAAAATTGATGTTAAAGTGACCATCCTTAAAAATCAACTGCTTCTAACATTAACAATATTGTTATGTTTTATAATAGATACAATAGACAATCCTGGCTTAAGTACAAATGAGTTGACATGAGAGCCAAAACTTGCAAAAAGACATAAATTACCCATACAAAAGTTATTATTACTTTCATTGTAAGATATCTCATTATTTAATTTGATTTTATCATACAGCGTCTTATCAACTGTTTCAAATGAAACTGATTTGATGTCATCATAGAGCTGAATATAATCTCCTTTATACACATAAAGATAAAGTTTAGCAAGGACTGTTTCATTGGAAGAATATCTGATTGCTATAGGGTAAGCCTGTACTTTCAGAATTGAAAAATCACTTTTATCTAAATCGTACTTTGAGTTTAAATCCTTATCAACAAAACCCAAAGACCACTTATTATGATATTTTTTATCAACAATCTCAAATCCAATTAGATAAGGAATCCCCTCTACACATTGGAGGTCACTATCCTCTCTATGATATTGTTTCTTGATTTTATTAATATCAAAAACCGCTTGCAAATTAGTTAAGCCAACAATTCCGTTATTAAGATTACTTTGAACAGCTGGATTTAAACTCAAATCAGCAGATGAAACATTACTTCCAACTGTAAAACAGGGGCTAGAGCTTATTTTCAAAAAGGCCTCGTTTGAATCTTCAAGCTTTGAAAAAAAACCATTGAGATTCTTATGATCCATGTCCATCTTAACAAGATAAAACAAAAACAATGAGACCAGTACAACTAACACAATAAGAACAAAGCTCTTTGTAGCTAAGTCAATCTGTGATTTTTTATTGGTTATTCTTTTATTGACCATTTTATTAATTAAATGTAGTAAATTTAGATTATGATTAT
>CAZZHT010000028.1:0-4659 GCA_964653825.1 uncultured Methanosarcinales archaeon | reverse complement strand
ATTCTTTTATTGACCATTTTATTAATTAAATGTAGTAAATTTAGATTATGATTATTTTATATTACCCAGATTATTCTCTTACATTATCTTCATTATTAATTATTTTTACATTTCCTATGTTTCTATATTCATCATAGGTTCTATTTTTTACTCTTATTATTATAATTATCACCAAATAAAAAATCTTCATTACTAATTGATTCGCTGTTGATTTCATTATTCTTTGCTTCTGAATTCTGTTTTGATAGGTTTTTATCATTTTTATCATTATTTTGAGTGGAATTATTTTCTCTGTTAAGATTTATTTCTGTGTTTTCATGATTTAAATGCCTTTTAATCCATTCTTTTTTATTATTCTTTCCTTTAGTGTTCATTTCATAAAAAAGATATGTGAAAAATACAATAACGGCAAGAATAAATATCAGAAAAATTAAGAGAATATTGTTTGTGTAGTTATTGACTGTTTTTAGTTCAATGGTTTCTGTGTTGGTTCCATTTGAATTATTGTTTTCTTTTTTGTTCGTTTTATTAATGCTGGTACTATTTGTACCATTTGTACTATTCGTATTTGTATTGTTTTTAACAACGATTCTGTTATTTTTATGACAATCATGAGGACATGTGGCCTCATTCTCTCTTAATAGGGGCTGACAGATACCATTATTGTTACAGAATACATTAACAGCAAGGACATTTGAACGATAGATATTATCTGTAGTTTCTACTTTTGTTGGTCCTATAACCAATAAACCAGCAAGGTTTGCTCTTAATCTGTAACTAATTACCTGTTCTGTATGTGGTTTAAGTGAGATATTCCAGAAATAATATGGAGGAGGCATATAGATGCCACCTTTTGGAAGTTTCAGATGATACTTGTAAAGGCTCAAATTTGACAAAAGAACAGCATTAGATATTGGGGATTCAAGAACAGTTGCATTAATATAATTATCTCCATTGTAGACAATGTGAATTTTGACTTCAAAGCTCTCATTAAAGCCGATATTCTTAGGAGCTGTTTTTGTAACATTTATTAAAGGAGATGCAAATGCCGAACTTATAACAATTAGAAAGACAATACTCATAGATAAAACGATTTCTAATGTTTTTCCATATTTTATTAATTTTATATTTTCTTTCATTTAGAACACCCGTAAATATCATCTAAATTAGGACATGGTCCAGCGTATTCATCATTCATACAATTACCGCCAGGATAGTTGAGGTAATTGTATATCTGAGCTGAATTTCTCATTCCTGCGCAGTAAGGAAAATGGTATGGTGAAAAATCCACATAGTTATGTGCAGCAATTTTATCAACTACTTTTTGATAATTACCAACGGTTTCGAAAATACTGAACTTAGTATCACCGGGTAATTTGACCAAATTATAAGCATGGCCATCTGTCCCATAGAATCCTACTGCAGTATACACTTCATCAGATTTATAACCTAACATCCTTAGTAAAGTAGTTAATACAACAGAGTAATCTACACAAGTTCCTGTTTTAACAATGTCTAAATCAACATGCGCGGGTAAATCTGACATCACACAACTGTCCTCTGATTTATCAGTATCATTCTTCCATCCAATAGGATACTGAGAGACCTTCCCCTTACAGGTGATACCAGTAAATCCAGGATAAGTATAACGACCATAAGACGTACAACTCACAGAAGGATTATTTCCTTGACATAATAATTCAGGATAAAAATAATCCTTTAATCCATTGAAAAGGTTTACATCGGTTGTTTCCCCATTTTCAACATAATAGGCATTGCAAATCTTAACTTTGTTCGGACTATTACTTAAAGGAGTAATACCAGCATCTAAACGTGCTTCAGAACACAGAAGTGTTCCATCACCGTTCTTACTTGAGCAACAGTCCATTGCCTTTTGTGCAAATTGTACAAGCCCAGGATGACACACCTCAAACAAATCGCATGTATAGTCTTTTTCATTTATTTGAGTAAGAAGTCCTTTATGATTTGGCCAGTATCCCTTTTCTTGACATGTTGAAGTACCAGGATAACAAACTGCACTGATGCATTTACTACCATTCCAAACCTTACCAAGAGCACAGCAATGCTTATCATTTAATTGATAAATATTATCAGCACAGTTATTGCTCTTGCATTCATTATTACAGTAACAACTATGGTTGTTTGGATATAAATTATTAAGAAGAATATAACCCTCTTTGTTAGAGTTAGGATCATTATCACAACAGACTTCATTGGAATTTGTTGCTGGACATTCCGAGGGATAACTTGAACAGTCTTCATTATAATTAAAATCACAAATCCCGTTTTGATGAATAGGCATACAATTACCATTCAAAAAGTAGGTCCCATCTGGACAACAGTGATTTGTTTGATCGCATATCAAACCATTAACACACTCGCAAGTATCTGAGCAAGAGCCCTTTTCTTGTATAAGATTCGATGAATTTATGCAACCTTTTCTATCAAGACCCATTCCTATCAGAGAAGTACATCCTACTTTACAGACATACTCACTTTGACAAGCACAGATTGAAGGATGATTCAAACAGTTTTCTCCTTTAGTCACATTACATGTTGCATAAGCACAATCAGGATCAAAAGGACAATCAGGATCACAGATTCCATCCTCATTAATACACGCTCTGTTACAAATTCCATCTTTTATGTTATTGGAATCAGGGTCACATATTCCTGATGAGTAACAATTAGGGTCATAGAATCCATCTTTTTTATTATCATTACAATCTGGATCGCAGATTCCATTTGGATTCGAAGAAGAGTATGGTTGGGAAACGGATTTACAGTAAGGGTCACAGATACCATCTTTAAATATTGAAACACAGGCAGGGTCACATTTCTTTTCAATAATACAGCCAGGGTCACACTTACTATCTGTAGTATTGCATACTAATTTATCTGTAATTAGAATGAAAGGCCCCTGCTGATAAATGTTTATTTTTACAGAATTTTTGAATGAATTAGGAATAAAAACATAATTAGCAAAGTTCAATTTCCTTTTTAATTTAACACCATTAGTAAAATCTTTAAAGTAGAGTGTGGAATTTTTTACAGTCAATTCATAATTAAAGAAATTATTTAATAGGATAACTAAATGGTGATTAGAGGGACTAGATTCTGTCTGAGAAACAAAGTTGGTTATTTTCGATGTTAATGTGTTAAAAAAAGATACATAAATCTGATTTGTCTGTGTAGATGTAGCCCTTAGTAGAACATACCATAGAGATAAACCAACAATGATAACCCCAAAAACAACAATGAACCTGTTCAAGATTAGTGCTTTTTTACTTTTATTGATTTTATGAGTAAATGCTTTTAGAATCATACATTACCACAATCGTAGTAACAGTTTCCATAACTTATAAACTTTAATACCCATTATGTAATGCTAACAATAAGCAAACCTTTTGAATAAATCAATAAATAATATCCATTAAAAAGATTATTTAAGTAAAATAGAATGTGAGGTATTAAAGTATCATTGAAATGTATCTTATAAGAGCTCTGATTATATTTTTTCTTAGCAAATACATTAACTAATAAATAAACACTGAATACATGAATAATTATATATATGAATGGTTGCACAAATGAATAATTATTAATAGAATAAATTTTTATAATAGGTTCCTATAATTCCTACATTATTTTTTGATGAGTATCTTGCGTAAAGATTGATTTGAAAAACAAAAATATTTATATACTTGTTTATTTTTCTACTTAATAATGGCAACTCAAAAAGATATGATACCTTATTTAGAACTTAGTGAAATCGTTTATTCAATACCACATGATAATCCTGAATCTAATGAGATTCTTATTAAGTATAGATATTCATTAAATATTCCAAGTAGCGAGGATTTGCTTAAACTTATATCTTCTAAGAAAGATAAAGATAATGGGATTGATAGAGAGGTAGATATCCTGTTTCGATATGCCAAAAGGGAGGATCCTTATTTCTTTGATGAGAAAAACAAGAATCATAACGACTTAAAATACAATGATTTTGAGAGTGATAATGAAGTTTCTTTATATTCTGATTTAATCTATAAATTAATAGATTATTACTCAAATCGATTTGAAGATATCCTCGATAAAGCGTATTTAAAGAGTCCTGTTTCAGATGTCAATAATTATGATAACTTTGATATTCAAAAGATAGATATTCCTATCTCAGCTTTATCTAACATAACAAAAAGAATACATTATGCTCCTGTATTTGAGAATGGTGATTCTAAGAACTCATTCTTTTCAAATAAAATATTCCTTGCTGAGCTGATTGAAAAGGAACTTAAATCGAATCAAATCGAAGCAGAAGTTTCAGAAACCTACAAACTCGATGGAACCTTTGAAATAACAGTTTGTGACTATGATATTCAAAGAGTTAGAAATTTACATAGAAAACTCACAGATGAAAGTAACTTCAAAACACCTATAAAAATCCCTGATTATATGAGCTCTGATTTAAATCTGATAAAGAGTTTATTAGGTCTTGATAAGGCCTAAGTTAAGGAAGCTCTTCAATTTCTCAGATTAAGGTATATTTTAAACTATATACTTTAAACTATGTTTTAAATTATATTTTAAACTTTTAAGCTCGTAAATCTTAAACTTATATATCCTTTTTGAACTCATAAG
>CAZZHT010000027.1:10056-12787 GCA_964653825.1 uncultured Methanosarcinales archaeon | reverse complement strand
GGAGTTGATAGGGTCAAATCATGCTGTTTTTGTGATGAAGCGTAGTAGTTATTATTGATACACATACCTGTAGTTACTGCTTTAAGAGAATACTTCGTAGGTTGTAATTTCGAGAGGTTTAAGGTGTAATTGATAGTGCTGTTTCCAGAGCTTAAGAGAGTGTTGTTAAGATATAGTTTCACAAGCAGTTTCTCAAAGTTTGTTTTTGCAACTATCTTTAGAACACCTTGATTTGTAGTTACAATATCTCCATCTGTATTATTTAGTAGGAGTGTTGTTTTTGTTTTTCGGATTGTTGTGTTAAGATTATAGAACCTTGTTATGGTGTTACCGGCTGTGTCTGTGATTTCTATTTTGAGTTGGTAAAAATCATGAGGTAAAAACATATGAACATCATATTCGTTTTTGACTCCATTTACCTTATTCATTCTATAAGTAGTTGATGAGTTAACAATCAGAGTCACTGTTGATATGCCTGATTCGTTATCATATGCTTTTACAATTGGAACAAAATTGTTTCCTTTTGATGAACAGTTTGTTAATAAATAGTTAAAAGATTCGAGAGTTGGATTTGTGGTGTCAATCCTTATGATTTTTGTCTTGATTGTTTCTGCGTTGTTTAGTTTGTCTTTACTGTAATAATGTAGGTAATGAGTACCGTTAATATTGTAATAAAAAGCAGCACTATATGTTTGCCATGCGCTACAGGTAGTAGGATCTGAGTTTATGCAATAGTATGTTGAGAAACAACCTGAACCATTATTATCTGTACAATTGAGGTTAATTATTAACCCGAAATTGCTCCAATTGTTGAAATTGTATATGGAACCGGTTACAGTGGAAGCAGTAGCTGTTGTGATTGGGGATTCTTTGTCTAGGTAAAAGATGTTTGAGTGTTGTGGGGTTTCTTTGATGCCTGCATTGTTTGTTGAATAGTAACATATCTCTTTCATTGCAGTTGTGTTAGTAGGAGTAGAAACAGTTCCATGAGTTGATTGAGTATAACCTGTGGTTCCGCAGGATTCTCCGGAGTTTATGGTTTTGTAGTATGTACTTTTACAACCACTGTTTGAGTTGTCAGTACAGCTGAGTGTGAATGCTATGTCCTGATTGGTCCAGCTGTGACCGTTAGGCAATATGCTCGTCGTTGGGGAAACAGGGTTTAGGCAGTCCGCGGGACAAGTTTGCCAATTTTCGTTGCCATTACAGATGCCATCACCGCAATAGGTAGCAGGAGTTAATGTAAGCTTATGGGTCGATGAGGATTGAGTGTAATAGTAGTTATTTACACATTGTCCAGGAGTTTCTGCTTTGATAGTGTAAGTTAAGGGTTTTAATGTGGATAGATTTAATTGATAATCTGCTTCTGATGTCCCTGTGGTTAATTTGGTGTTGTTTAGGTAAAGATTTATTTTGGCGTTTGCTGTGTTGCTCTTGCCTTTTATTAAGAGAGTATTAGCAGTGGTTAACGAGATGTCTTGATTTTTGTTGTTTAGGTAAAGCGTGGTTATGGTTGATCTCTTTGAGAGGTTCACTGTTATTTCATTGCTGTCGTAACTGTTTCCGTTTGAGTCAATTGCAGTTGCTATGAATTTGTAAACGTAATGAGCTAGGCCTAAATCAATAGTGTAGGTCCCATCAGAACCTGTCATTATGTAGTATTTACCTATCATGGGATCCTCTTCAATTAGGAGTACTTTTGTTGGTTGAGAATAGGGGTCTGGCCACGTTACTGTAAATTTAACCTTGTTTTGTGTGGCAGAACACCCTGTTAAGGTGTAGGTTAAATCTTTTAGCTCTTTTTGAGTTTTGTCAATTTTTAGGGTTTGAGTTTTGATTTTTTCGGTGTTGTTTAGGTTGTCCTTGCTGTAGTAGTGTAGGTAGTGGATACCATTGTCACTATAAGTTATGGTTGTTGCATATTGATTCCAGGTGTTACAGGTAGTAGGATCTGAGTTTATGCAGTAGTAGGTTGAGGAACAACCTGAACCAAGTCCATCATCACAGCTTAAAGTTATTTTCAGAGTTGAGTTTGTCCATGTGTTAAAATTATAAATATTTCCTACAAGAGTTGCAGCAGTAGCAGTTGTAGTTGGTGCTTTTTTATCAAGATAGAATATTTTTGAACGTTTAGGGGTTTCTATCGAACCCTGTCCGTTTTCAGAGTAATAACATACCTCTGCTATAGAAACGGTGCCTTGGGATGTTGAAACCACGCCGTGAGATGAAGCAGTGTAACCAGAATAACCACATAGGTCACTTGGTGAAACTATTTTGTAATATGTCGTGTTACAGAGGCCTTGGGTTTGGTTGTCACACTGTAATGTGAATGGAACATCTTGGTTTGTCCAGGAGTGACCATTTGGAATTATTATTGTGTTAGGAGTGGGTTGTAAACAGTCCTCAGGACAGGTTGCCCAGGTCTCATCGCCATTACAGATGCCATCACCACAGTAGGGAGTTGGTGTTGGTTGTAAGCAGTCCTCAGGACAGGTTGCCCAGGTCTCATTGCCATTACAAATGCCATCACCACAGTAAGGAGTTGGAGTGGGTTGTAAGCAGTCCTCAGGACAGGTTGCCCAGGTCTCATTACCATTACAGATGCCATCACCACAGTAGGGAGTTGGAGTGGGTTGTAAGCAGTCCTCAGGACAGGTTGCCCAGGTCTCATCACCATTACAGATGCCATCACCACAGTAGGGAGTTGGTGTTGGTTGTAAGCAGTCCTCAG
>CAZZHT010000027.1:0-9956 GCA_964653825.1 uncultured Methanosarcinales archaeon | reverse complement strand
GGTTGTAAGCAGTCCTCAGGACAACTCGCCCATGTCTCATCACCATTACAGGTACCATCACCACAATAAGGTGTGAGAACAGGTGTTGGAGTTATATTTGGATTAGGACAATCCTGCGGACAGTTGCAGTAGTTTTCACCATGATTAGAATCACAGATACCATCACCACAGTTCACACAGTAACCCTGACCACCGTCAGGAATGAATTTTCTTGTTGGACAAACACCGTCTGCATTTGGTTTGTTAAAGATGCTAACTGCTGTTAGACCTGCACAGCAGTATGAATATCTCGTACCAATAGTGATTGTTCCTCCTTCTGAAACACATTCGTCATCAGATGGCTGAGGAAGTGGGTTTATTGGGTTGATGAAACTATTAACTGGATTAAGTATAGTATTAATGAGATTGTCTGTAAGTTTATAGGAATCAGTTGTGGTTTGAACTGAATATGAATAGGTGATTCTTGGTATTATCACTAAGAGTGCTAATACGATTAATGAAAATAACAGGGTTAGTTTTATTTTGCTTTGAGTATTCATTTTTTTACCTCTTTGTTTGGATATTTCATAATCTGTGTTTGATTATTATATGAACAAGTGGTTGGTTTTTCATAATGGACCTATTTTTTATTTTTTGAATAAAAATAATTTGAACGAAAAATTTTAAATTAAAAATAAAAAATAAAATTGTAGTTTGTTGCTTTTATTTTCCCATTATGTAATCTAAGAAGTCGCCATCTATTGTGACCTTGGGAATTTGAGCAAAAGGGTCTATTGTAGAGATCCCATAAGGGTTAATGTTTCCTTTTTTTGCTTCAAGGAATTCTTGGGCAAAAGAACCAAAGTTGCTCCTTCTTACTTTTTCTATTCCTTTTTTGCCATTTTTCATGAATGAAATATCATAAGTTCTTGACCCTGGAATTGAGAAGTATGCAACATAAGTTTTATCATCTTTATTACCTTTGAAAGTGATTGAGAAATGACCCTTTCCATTGTTGTCATAGAAAACACCTAATTCAACTAGTTTATTATCTTTTATTAGGCCTTCTATAAATCCACCCATTTGAATAGAGTTGTAAGTTGATTCTCTAGTATTCTTATGTAGTACGTCTTCTATAAATCTATCCACTTCAAGGGATGTGTGCGTTGCTTTTCCACTGGTACCATTTTCTAGAACATATTTGTTGTTTTTGAAGTCATCTGCAAAGATGTTTGTTCCTTCTCTTTTAGTTTCATTGTATTTGGGGATAAATGCATTTAAGACAGCTTCGAAGCTATTATGATCCTTTGTCGCTGTTGCAGAAATATTAACTGAATTATAAGGGATTGGTTTAGGGTTATAACTGTAATCTGTGAGTTTTCCAAGTACAGCACACCCTGCAAGAGTTGCTGCAATACCTGCTGTTACACCTACAATCGCAAGCTCTTTTTTTAGTTTATGCCCTAATCCCTTCGTTGTGGCAGCGATATCACTATAATAATCTTTTACAATATTACCTAAAGTTCTTTTATCTTTTGAGTTTTCCATTTTTAGTCCTCCTTTTTTGTTTGATATGATTTTTTCAAATGATTCACAAAAAGTGCGTTTTAAGATGTGATGTTCCTCTTTTAAGTTCTTAATAAAACAAGATATCATTAATAACTTTGTAATAATAAAAATAATTATTTACTTTGTAGTAACTAAATCATATTTAAATGTTTTGAAACAAATGTGAAAAAAGTGTGATTTTTGAGAATTTATTCTCTAAAAACAAGACATTTGTTTTAAACCAAGAAAGAACGGTTTTTCTCGATTGGTGTTTTTACTAACTGTTTTAGATAATATTCGTTGTTTTTATAATTTCATAATATTGATGTTTTTGATAGTACCAAACCAATAAATATGTCTGATGTTAATATCTGTATGATTTCAAAAGGTAATTAAACTGTAACAAATATAGCAAATATGGTAAATGTAGTGATAGTAAGTGTGATAAAGATATTAAAGATAGTATAAAGATGACAAACATAACAAATATAGCAATATAAACATAATTGTTGGAGAATAATAATATAAGCACAACCACATAAATATAGTAGTATAAATGTGATAATATAAATATAATCCTATAAATATAGCAATATAAACAGATAATGAAATACAACAGTTTAAATTAAACAGTTTAAATCATATATAATCAATTATATTTAATATGTAATATATACAAACGTAACAACACGAAGATTCGCGAAAAACATAATAATGAATGAAACAACACAATAAAAGAGATTAATAACAATAGTAATTAATGGAATAAAACATAAAAATGGAATAAATAGTGAAAATTACTACATACTATAAAATCATATAAGAATTCTTATTCTCACATGAGATTCTCAAGGGATATTGTTTTATTATCTCAGATACTTTATAAATAATGTTTATTTAATATCCATTAGTTTCGATTTTGATTTTTAGTGGATTAAAGGTATCTACTATTAGTTTAGTGATATATTTGTTGAGATATTTGTCGATATCTCCATTAATAGTTGCAGTTGATTTCTCATTAGTTATTGGCTCATTAGTCATAGGTGTAAGAAACATAGGATTAAGAAGAGAACCAGAGATGCTGTCTGGTTTTATTCTACCTTTGAAATTGTATTTTGATAGGTTTTCTAAGATTTGAGTTTCCTTTAGATTAAGTATGATTTCGCTGACTTTATTGCTTTTGTTCTGTTTGTCAGAGTTGAGGTTGGGATTGAATTTGGATTTTGTGCTCTGGTTTAGAAAGGAATTGATTTTAAGTATGTGTTTTTTAGTATCATAATTGAATAGCATCGTTTTACGATTAAGTTTCTCGGATTTTTTTATAATTTGTTTGATTACGGAATCATCATAGTCAATAAACATGTCAACATAAATAGTAACAAATTCATCATTAGAATTATGAGATGGTTTTATATTTTTAATATTGATTGTGCTTTTGGTGTTTTTGATATTTTTGATGCTTTTGGTGTTTTCAGTATCTTTAGTATCTTTTATTGATTCCATTTGGTTGGTGTCTTTGACTTCTGATGATTGTGGGAATGTAGATGTAGTTAGCATTATTTTATATCTTAAATTGAAATCACTTCTTGATATTATTTCTTTTAGTTGTTCTTTGTATCTTTTGTTGGATGTGATAGCTGAGGTAACTATTTCATTTATGTGATTGAAACCGCTGTTAAGGAATTGAGAGATGGAACGTAATATGTTTAGTTGATTTTGTATAGCACTAAAGTTGTCTACTGTAAATGAGATGTCGTATTCGTAGGTTTGATTTGATTTTGTTTTTTTTGTATAATCAACTATGAAAAAGGTTTTTATTTCTGATGTGGTTTTGATATGAGTGCCAGCACAGGCAGAGATATCGTATAGGTAAGGATTGCTAGGATTACCAAACTCTATTAACCTTACCTTTGTTTCTTTTATTTTGTCAGGTTTTATTCTTAGTCCGGGATGGGCCTTGATGAAGTTGTTATAATCTGAAAGGAGTGTTGATTTATCTATAAAAATGGTTTTAGATGAAATATTGTGTTTTATTATGTCATTTATCTTTTGTTCAATGGGTTGTAGTGTTTGCCAGTTTATTATGTCAGAGTTTGATTCAATGTATAAGTGAGAAATATCCATTGTTAATCTTGTTTTTATTAGTTTCAATGAAGGATATTGTTTTGAGAGTGTTCCAAAGAATATGTGCTCTGCTGAATGAGTTATGGTTTGCCTCTTTCTTGTTTCGGAATCAATTTGAAGAATAAGAGACAGTTTGTAGTTTTGTAAAGGAGGAGTGAGATTTGGATTATTGGTTTCTGAGCTGCTCGTTTTTAACTGAATCATTTGTCTTAATGTGTTTAGGGTTTGTAAATTAACTTTGTATTGTTTTTCAGTTGTTAAGCCGATATCATTTAAAGGTATCATGTAAGAACTTATTGGTGTTGGGTATGTAGTATTAAAGGAATTCGTTGTAGAATTGATTTTGAAAAGGGATAAAAATGATATTGATAAGTAATCTGGAAAAGATTGTTGTTTGTTGTCGGTGTTGAGGTCCTCTGGGCTGTGTGTTATTCTTAGGATAACATTTCCTGATTTCTTTGTCGCATCTAAGATTGGGTATATCTGTAGTGTTATCGGATTAATTGGTTCAAAAAATAATTCTGTGTTTTTTGTACTTTCCTTATTAGTTTTATTAGTTTTGTTGATTTTATAGTCCTTAAATGCAATTAGTTTTATGTAACCTCTGTCTTCCTGTTGACCACCACCGCCTGGAAAGTAGATGTTGTTGTTTGGAATTATTTCAATTGAGGCATTAGGAGAATCTATCTTTTTGATGTCTATGAGTAGTATTGGTATTTCATAGATGGAAGAATCAATAAGGTATAGCTGATTCTGGGTTAGAATCTGTGTGTTTGTTTCTTCGTTGTTTGGTTCTTTTTGGTTTTTGTTTGTTATATCCATTTTGAGTTTGTTGTGTTTTTTAAGATGATTTTTTGGTTTTTATTTTTGTTAGTTTTCTGATTCCCTGATTTTAGGTTTTTAGGTTTTTGCGTTTTTGAGTATTTAGTATTATTATTAGTATTGACTTCTGTCCTTGTTTAATTATTTTGTGGATTTTTAGATTAAAGAAAACACTAAATAGTTCTTTTCTTGAATAGTATTGATTATGTAAAGGATTTAAAGAAAATCAAATATATATTTATGATGATAGCAGAGATTATTTCCTTGAGTTACTACTTTTGTAAGTAGTTTGATTAATATCTATTTTAAAAATTTGATGAAAATATTTGACATTGTAACTAATATTTTAATAGTAACTCTTTATCAATCCACTGTTCACTGCGATATCAAGAAGGTTGTTTTTTGCATCATAGAGCTCAAATAGGTTTGCCTCACCATTTGGCTCTTCAATAACTCTCTTGATTCCTTCACCATAAGTTTCAGGAAGCGTATACTTCTTTTCACCCTCTACTAAATACCTTATTTCGCGGGTTTTGCTAGAATTGGTTTTACCCTTGAGAATGATATCAAATTCCCAATTGCCATCATTGTTTTTATAAAATTCAACATAATTTAATTGATTAGCATTAATATAATTTTCGAGATCAGCACCGATATCCTTCCCCGAAGATTTAACAGATATCGCATCAGTATTATCGTCTAATTTATCGTAGACAAAATCTTGGTTATCAGTTAGGATTCCTGCTGGTTCATTACCAAAAACACCATTGAGTACATACTTATCAAAGATTTGCTTTTCAGGAGTCGAATCTAATGAAAAAACAAGTTCATAATCTGAATCCACTGGCGCACGATATCTTACTCGTTGCTCCTTGGGTATACATCCAGATAAGGATAAACTTATTGCGACGGTTGAACCAATCACAGCAGCAGTTTTTATTATTGCTCTTTTATTTTCACTTATTTTTTCATATAACTCCTTTGCACCGTTCTTTATCTTATTAATACCTAGATTCATACGGTTGTTAAGTTTGTTTATTAAATTATCGAGAGTCATGTTTATCATCATTCTTATTTTTGAGTTACTTCCTAAAATTATTTTCGAACCTTGTTTTATACCTTAAATTACAACGCTTAATGTTAATCTAAAAAAAATAATCACATCCAACAAAAAAAGGATTGGGCTTATTAGTTATTGTGTAGTAGTAACTTCTATTTAAACCTTTCGAAAATCTTCAAAGAATATAAAAGCGTCATAGAAAATAAAGCAAATATACAAAAAATACCGTAATAATGATAATGGGTTTTAGAAAAAATTGTTCTACTCTATTTTGAGTTAATCCCTTATGTAATCTATGACACAACAATTATTCTGATTTCAAAGGGTGAGTTTTTGTAAGTAACAGATTTTTTAATTGAAACTATTTTTTTACTGTTTGCAACAGTTATTGAATTAATCGGTAGAGATTTGACATAAGGGATTATATAACTACAGCAAGTTAAGGTAAGCTTATGATTATTTTGGTCAATATATGTAAAAGGATCCTCATTATTCTTAGATAACTTACAGTGTTCTTTGAATGCAGAGAGTAGAGCTCTATCAATAAGAGCACAAGATGGAATTGAAACATTGTAACACATTGAATTACAGCGACCGAAGATATCAACTCCACAGGTATCTGAGCAGATGTTAGCATAGGGTGGCGAAGGAGGACAATCATGTGGACATGTTACTTCATTTTCACCTAAATTATATTCACACTTGTCATTGTCATTACAGCGAACAGTGATATAATTATTTTTAGAATATGCTACAAAATATTTATCTCCATCATACTTTATTCTTACTTTTGTTTTTTCGAGAATCAGAGTTCCAGCACGGATTGCTTTGATTTTATAGATTATTTTTTTTGTGCTTTTTGGTTGAAGTGTGATGTCCCAATAATAGCAAGGAGGAAGTATTGCAAATTCCATCTGAGTATATTCTGGTAGAGGTTGTAACTTGAGATTGCTAACCAGCTTAGCACCGTTTAGCGTAGGTTCCATAACAGTGCCTTCAACTCTTTCATTGAGATTGTTTTTTATAGTAATGGTTATAGTTATTATCTGATTGATATCAGCAGTTCTCGTAGATGTCTTTGTTACTGTAATGGGATCAGGTTTACCATTAGAACTCCCATAAGCAAACTGAACAAAGACAATTAAACTTATAAAAAACAAAATAAGAATAATTTTTGGAGTTGATAAGTGCATATAATTCTTTTTTTTCATTTTAATCACACCCCCAGACAATCGTAGGAGACCAAGTAATTAAAGGTGAAGGACATCCATAAATTTGAGACATCTTAGGACATGAACCCACATACTCGTCATTTGCACAGGCGAACCCTAAAAGATGTTCTACATTACATATACCCCTGCAGTAATCATACCCTGTATTCGGTTGCTTTGTAGTATGATTTGAATCTCCAGGAAGGTTAAAATTTTCATAATTACCTGTAGTATCAACAATAGTATACTTTTTATCTCCCGGAAATTTGACAAGGTTATATCCATGTCCCATAAAGACATTAATTAAACCTATTGCAGTGTAGACCTCTGATGAGTTGTAACCAACCATTCTTAAAAGAGTCGTTAAGGCAATTGAATAATCAACACAAGTCCCTGTGTGAACAATATTAAGATCAACATGAGCAGGTAAATATGAGAACGAACAGCTATCCTTACTTTTATCAGTATCACTTTGCCATCCCATCGGTGAAATAGAAACAGCACCTTGACATTTAACACCTACAAATCCGGGATAAGATAATCCTCTGTCATAGCTACAATCATTACCTGCTTCACATGGAGAGGTTGATCCACTGGCGTTTCCAGGTTTTATCATCATCTTATCTCCACACGCACAGTATCCGTTAGATAACGCCAGAAGACCGGTTTCTGGATAATAATAGCCTTCTAACCCTTTAAAAGCATCAGCCCACCCTGTTTCACCATAAATAACGTAGTATGCTGCACAGGCCTTTGCTTTACTTCGGTTAAAGGTGCCTACTTGTTCAAGAGGAATTCCACTTTTTTCTCTTGCCTGACTGCATAAGCTAAACTTGTTTTTTGGATTACGGTCTTTAAGATAACAACAATCAATTGCATCTCGTGCAAAAGGTATTAATCCAGGTCTGCAAACTTCAAAGACATCACAAGAATGAAAAGGATCAGGAGGTAAATTAACCCAAGGACCGTAATTATTGGGCCACCAATGACCCTGACACATTGATGTTCCATTAGGACATATTTTAGGTACCGGAACACATTTACCATCAACGCATTTTGTAGTAAACCACTTAGATACTGGTTTAGAAACACTACAGTTATAAGTTATAACCTCTGGAGAGGTGTTGTCACAATAATATTCTGTTAAAACATCTTGGTTAACACAGTAATCACTTAGAGAATAGTAAGTATAATCCTTTGTACCATTAATCGTTCCATTCACCACAAGGTTTATACCCCCATCACTATCAGTACAAGTGTTTTGTTGAGATTGAACACATCTACCATCTTTACAAGTGTATCCCTCTCTACAGTCATGAGTTATATTTTTATGTGAAACTTCATCACAGTAGTACTCTGTTAAGGTTTTGCTAGTACAATAATCAGTATAGGAATAATATTTACCATCTTCATAACCGGTTACTGTACCTTTTGTATAATAATCTTTACCAAAATCACTATCATAACAAGTATTAGAAAGAATACACCAATCATCTGGCTCTTTTCCTATTCTCTTATACTTACAAATACTATCTTCTGGACAGGGATATTTAGATGAAGTTAAAAGATTGTTTTTACAACCATAAATGATATAATGATGATTATCAATGCAATGGTCCTTATAAATTGAAGATTTTCCATTTTGAAGTGTATTCACATAATGATAATGATTTAGCCTTTGCCTTTGATTGTCCCAAGTAGTAAAATTAAAACTAACACATTCATTCTTTGTTTTTTTGTTACTTACGCAGGCACCATTTTTACATGAATAATCAGAGCCACAAGGGATATCTGCATTTTCATTATCTACATTTTCACGATCTGGGGAACAATAAAATTCCGAGACATAAGAAGAATCAGAGCAAGAATCATTATATTTATGAACATAACCATTAGAAATGGTAGTTACAGTTCCTTTAACTAAGACATTCAGACCTCCATCATTATCATGACAGGAATTAGGAGCAATAACACAAACACTATCTTTACACTCATAATTCTTTCCGCAGTAAATGACTTTTTTCGCTGGAGTATTAGGATTATCTGATGAAAAATCGTTACAATAGTATTCAGTAAGATGAGTAGAATTGAAGCACTTATCATAATATTTATAGTTTATTCCATTTTTAACACCACTCACATAACCTGCAACAAAATTATTTAAACCCCCATCACTATCAGTACAAGTGTTTTTAGGAATAATCTTTTTATCACAACCATGAGTTGAAGAATTCCAATATTCTCCCTTTGAGCAACAATGTCCATTAGTAACAACACTGTTTCCTTTTGTATCCACACAGTTTAAAGACGGACAGCATTTTTGCGTACCACAGGAATCTCCTTTTTGTGAGCAACGAGTTGATGTGATAACACAGTGACCTTTACCATCACACGCTCCCAGAGAATCATCTTTACTACATACTGTCCCTATTGATTTAAAATCACATCCAATTAGATTAGATGATTTTTGTATCGTGGTTCCCACTACGGGTCTAGGACTACAAGTTTTCACAAATACACATTCAGCATCATAATTTTCACCAGTTTCATCATTATGAGTGCACGAAGAAACTTGAATTGAGGGTTTATAAAAATTCAAACTTTCTTTACAAGTGAAACACCATGGAGGAATCGACCAACAAGCAACGGAATGACCGTCATCAACG
This sequence comes from uncultured Methanosarcinales archaeon, assembly GCA_964653825.1. Taxonomy (GTDB): domain Archaea; phylum Nanobdellota; class Nanobdellia; order Woesearchaeales; family CAZZHT01; genus CAZZHT01. The sequence continues at coordinate 546 of CAZZHT010000027.1, read as the reverse complement.
CAATGTGCTTTTATATTAGTACCATCTGCATAGAAATATGCAGATTCCCTTTTTGAGACAGGAAGCGTGTCTGCATCATTATGCCCTGTACTGCAATCACCTGAAAAAGCTCCGGTTAATTCGGATAATAGTTCTGCTTGAGGTGATACTTCAACAGGTAATCCTAGCATTTTAGATAAACAATAATCAAAAGCATCAATGTGAATCAAAGTATTGAATGAACCACAAAGAGCAACACATACTCCATTAGAACAATACTGATTTGAATTACATTCATATTGGTCATAACTACAACTACCACCAGAACAAGTGCAAACCTTACACTCAGAGTTAACATCACCTGGATTACATTGAGTTGGTTTTGCATTTGCTTTAATTAAAATGGAAGAAGTCAATAATAAGAATAGAGATACAAAAAGTAGTACTAAAAATATTTTTACTAAAGCATTTCCTTGCTGGTTTCGATTTATATCAAACACTATGTAGCCTCATATAAAAAATTTAATTTTAAGCTTGAAATTTATTAAAATTGAAAAAATTAAAATA
>CAZZHT010000026.1:7744-12978 GCA_964653825.1 uncultured Methanosarcinales archaeon | reverse complement strand
AGGAGGACATTGACATTGTTTATGAGTTTTCAAAAGAGATGAAAAAAGAGTTTGGTGACTATATTAAAGCAATTGTCTTATTTGGAAGTTTTGCAACAAAAACAGCAACAGAGAAGAGTGATATTGATATTTTATCCATAATTGATGATGTAACAATCAAAGTAACTCCTGAAATGATTGAAGCATACAGAGTGATTACAGAGAAATTGATTATAAAAATATCATCGAAGATACATCTAACTACAATCAAACTAACAACATTCTGGGAATATGTGAGATCAGCAGATCCAATAATCATAAATGTTTTGAGGAGCGGTGTTCCTATTTTGGACACGGGATTCATTGAACCACTTCAAGTTTTACTCTTTCAAGGTAGAATAAGACCAACACCAGAAGCAATATGGAGTTATTATAGTAGAGCTCCAAGATCGCTCACTGCTTCAAAAATAAGGTTTTTAAACTCTTTTGTCGATTTATACTGGGCTGTAATTGATGCAGCTCACTCAGTTGTCATGAGTTTTGGAGAAGTTCCCCCACATCCTGCTCATTTACCAAAATTAATGAATGATTTACTTCTAAAAAAGGGTTTAATAGATAAAGAGGATATAGAAACGGTAAAAAAATTTTATAATCTCATGAAAAAAATAAGCACTGGTGAAGAAACAACTCTAACAGGAGTGGATTATGATGCTTTCAAAGAAGAATCCATAAATTTTGTTGATAAAATGAAAAAAATTCTAATAAAAAACAGCGAAAAATAATTGAAGTTCATAAGGTATTAAAGAATAGAAATAAAAAAATAAAAACAATCTAATAATAAAATCATAAGAATCAAACATGATAAATTAAAACCACAAATAGAATAAACATAATAAGAACAATAATAAGGTGAGAATATGGAGCTAAAAGAACCTCAATCAATGGAAGAATTATATTATTACACAAATCGTGACTTAGAGAATAATGGAGAAGTAAGATGTTGGGTATTTAAAAGAGAATGTCCTCAATGTCACAAGGCCTTATTGGAAAAACCAAAAGGTAAAAACGGAAAAATAAAAATAAGAGCCAAAGAATTTGTCTGTCCAAACTGTGGGTTTGTTATGGGTAAGGAAGAGTATGAAAAAGATTTAATAGCAAACATAGAATATACCTGTCCACATTGTGGTTACCATGGAAAAACACAGATTCCGTTTAAAAGGAAAAAGGTAAAAGGAGTAGAAGCAATGGTATTCACATGTGAAAAATGCGGAGAAAAGATATACATCACAAAAAAGATGAAAGAGATTAAGAAAAAGTAAAAGATAACAGAACAAACAATAAAACAAAATAACAAATAAAAACAAATAACTAAATAAGCTAAAAAGAGTAATCAAAAATAATGATAGATGGTGTTGAAAAGCAAATTAAAAAAGGATAGGTCAGACAATGATATTAATAATTTACTTTGTTTTTTTAATAATTTCTTTGATTTTACTAGTAAAATCATCGGATTTCTTCACAAAATATTCATCAAAGCTTGCACTCTCGCTAAACATAAACGAATTCTTAATAAGCATTACCTTAGTTGCTCTGGGCACCTCACTACCTGAGCTATCATCATCGATAATAAGTATATACGATAACTCATCAGGATATGTACTTGGGAATGCTATCGGATCGACAATTGCGGATTTACTAATGCTCTGCGGTTTGATAGGCATAATTATAGGATCATTTAAACTAAAATGGAATGTAATCAAAACAGATGTCCCCTTACTATTCTCATCGGCAATTTTGCTTTTATTAGTATCCATTGACGGGACAATATCAAAAATAGACGCTTTATTCTTAATTAGCGGTTACCTAATTTATATATACTATTTTATCTCAGAAAACAACAAAAACAAAAGCATTCATAAGATAATAGGGATCACAGAAGAAATAGAAGGCACTTCAAAAAATTCCTCAGACAGTAATTCAAAAAACAATGAAGACCAACAACTAAAAAAAATAAGCAAAACAAACATAAACAACAGCAAAATAAAAAGAACCACCAAAACAAGGTTATATTACATCTTAATCATAACATTATCTATTTTTGGCATATATTTCGGAGCAAAATACACTGTTGAAAGTGTAATAAGCATATCAAAAATATTAAAGTTCTACAACATAACTATCATTGCTGCAACAATTGTTGCGATTGGAACAACCTTACCCGAACTCAGTGTGTCTCTTATGGCTTCAAAAAAGAAAAAATACGACATGGCAATAGGAAACATAATGGGGTCGGCAATATTTAATTTATTAATAGTAATAGGGTTCTCCGCATTAATAAAGCCATTAAAAATAACCTCATTGCAATTAACTTTAATAATACCAATGTTAATCATATCAATATTTTTATTCTGGTTGAGTTTCTCAAACAACAGATTTGATAGAGCAAAAGGGTTAATGTTCATACTTATATATGCTCTCTTTATTGTAAAATTACTAATACCTTAGAAACCAAAATTAGCAAAATAAATAACAGAATAAATAATAAAAGAAACAATAATAAAACAACAAAAAGAATAGAATCCAGACCTCATAAAAACAAAACAAAAACAAAAGATTCATAAAACAAATAACATTCCTCTAAGAACTAACAAAAAAGATGAAACAAACGAAAAAAACAAAAGGAACTGAGATAAAATCAAAGAACAAAGATCTTTCAGAAGCCATAGTCCTAGTTTTAATTCTCACTTTTATAAACTCCATTGCTCAGATTTTCTTCAAGAATGGCTCAGCAAAACTAAAATCAACATCAGCAATATCGTTTCTCTTAAGCATTATTTTCAATATAAACGTAATCATAGCTATATCTCTCTATGCTATCTCAGCAGTAATGTTGATTTACGCATTAAAGAAAGGAGAATTATCAGTTGTTTATCCAACCTTAGGAACAACCTATATCTGGGTTGCTCTCATTGCACACTACTACTTCCATGAGAACACAAGTCCACTTAAAATAATAGGGATATCAATAATCATAATAGGCGTAGCAATACTTGGCATTGGCTCTCAGAGGTCAAGCAAGAAACTCAAAATTAAAACATAAATAGGATACATCACCATTCAAAATCCTATTCAAACTCCATTCAAGACCCTATTATTATCTCACAGAATCATTATCAAACATAATAATCATACACTAAAGTGTACTTAAAAGAGGGCGATATCTCATGATAAGCTTAATCTCAATAATTTTGGTGAACATCTCAACATTAATGGGAGGGTACGGATCCTACTTACTGAAAAAAGGAGCATCAAACTTTCACATAACAATAGAGGGAATATTTAAAAACAAGTACGTATTATGGGGAATAATTCTCTATGGATTATCGACACTAACCTTTGTTCCGGCTCTTAAATACAGTGATTTATTAGTTGTATACCCCTTTGTAGCTACAAGTTATATTTGGGCTCTGATTTTTTCCATATTCTTATTAAAGGAGAAGGTAACAAAATCAAAAATAATAGGAATAATAGCAATAATAATTGGGGTAATCTTGGTTGCAATTGGATAAAAATATAAAAAACAGCATTTTACGCTTATAGCAAGGATAAAATTCATAGCATTTTACAATAGATACTTATTAATTTAAAACAGATTTAAAATTAGAACACAATATAATCAAGTATATTATAAAACATAATAGAGTACAATAAAATATGATATAGTATTATAAAACACGATAATATAATAAAATATGACAGAAGATAATAAAAGAACACAAAACAGAATGAAATAAAATCGAAAGATAAGAAAAAGCTCATTTTGAGGTCAATGAGAATAACAAATAAAATAAAATATAGAAAGTTTTATAAGTGAAACACATTTCCAAAAATATGCAAATCCAATGAGAATGATGACTTCGGTCAGAGAGGCTTTGCAAAGTAAAAAATAATAGAAGAGTAAAGCAACCAATCATAGATAAAGATAACACAAGGACTACCAAATTTAAAATCAAACAAGAAATCAAAGCTCTCCACACTCATTCTCATGTTGATAAAATCCAGAAACAATAGAAATAAAACTGAATAAAATTAGAATCAAAATCAAATAAAGAAAAAGAATAAAACTTAGAATAGTAAAAGATAATCAAAGAATATAAAAGCGAAAATAAAATACAACAGATATATAAAAATAAGAAAATAAAATAAGAATAAAGAATAAACAACATATAAAGACATACACAAATGTTATTCATGAATTTAACATATGATAAGATATTAAAAATATAAATAAGTAAATAAATGATTATAAATATATAATAAATACAAATAATTAAATATAAATGATATTATGAGTAAATATAAAAAAGAACAAAAGGTGAGAAATGATGGTTCAATTACCAAATGAATTAATAGAAAAGGTTTATGAAGCCGTTGAGATAGCTAAATCAACTGGTAGCATCAAAAAAGGAACAAATGAAGTAACAAAAGCCATTGAAAGAGGCACTGCCAAATTAGTTGTTTATGCAGAAGACGTCAATCCCAAAGAGATTATAATGCATATTCCTCTAATAGCAAAAGAGAGAAATATTCCTTGTGTAAGTGTACCAAGTAAAGAAGAACTAGGAACAGCTGCAAGCTTACCAGTAGGAACAGCAAGTGTTGCAATAGTCAAAGAGGGAGAATCAAAAAAGATACTCAAAGAACTCTTTGAAGTAATAAACGAAAGTAACAAGAAAAAAGACAATAACGATAAAGTAAAAGAAGAGAAAAAGGAAGAAAAAGAAGACGACAGCAACGAAGCAAAAGAAAACAAAGAAGAAAATAATAAAGACGAAAATCCAAAAAAAGAAAATTAAATCTCAACAAAAACACACTTTAATCTTCAGAACTCATAGAAATCAAAAATCTATTAAAAGTTTTTCATGAGTTTTGATACAACTATTTATTGTAATTGCGTGCAGTGAGTTAATTTTGCTACTATGATACGAACTTTTGCAATATATTTGCGATATGATACAATAGTTATAATTTATTTAAATAAATAATAGAATAAATAATAAATTAAAATTTACAAAATGACTTTTTATAGATGTATATAACGAAACTCAATTACAAAAACACAACTAAATAATTAAATAACAATAAAATAAATACCTGCGATTACATATACAATCACAAAGAGAGACAAGTCATACATACACATATACAGATAAATAAGCATCTAAAATAGAATTACAATTTAAACATAAGTTTTT
>CAZZHT010000026.1:0-7644 GCA_964653825.1 uncultured Methanosarcinales archaeon | reverse complement strand
ATTAAATTTAACCAATATCAAAGGTGAAAAAATGGCTAGAAATGTATCAAACAAAAAAGATGATGCCGCAAAATCTCAACCCTCATATTTAACAAAGGCTTTTCCCGCAAGAGTCGAAGAGATAAGTGGTCCTACAGGAGCAAGAGGAGAAGCAGTTCAGGTTAGATGTAAGATATTAGAGGGCCCTGATGCAAATAAGATTATAAGGAGAAACGTCAAGAGGCCAGTTGCAATCGGAGACATACTAATGCTAAGAAACACTGAGATTGAAGCAAGACCACTAAATCAAAAGAAAAGAGGAGGGATTTAAATGAGATGTTCATTTTGCAATAAAGAAATACCAAAAGGCACAGGCATAACTTATGTACTAAAAAATGGAAAAATACTCCACTTTTGTTCATCAAAATGTAGGAAAAATATGCTAAACCTCAAAAGAAAACCTGCAAAACTCAAGTGGGTCCAAAAGAGCAAAGCAACCAAGTAAGAAACAATCAAAAGAGCTTTAAATAGAATCAAAGAAATAAACAAAGCTTTATTGGATTAAAAATTAATGAATTAGAAAAGAAATTATAACCCAATAAAAACTATAAAATAATAAAGTATAATGAAATATAGTTAACAAAAAACATAAAGGTGAAGTAATAATGATTCAAAGAACACTTGTATTAATCAAACCAGATGGAGTTCAAAGGGGGCTTATTGGCCAAATAATAACAAGATTCGAAAATGCTGGATTAAAAATAATTGGAATGAAATTAGTTCAAGCAGACAAAGAACTTTCAAAGAAACATTATATAGAGCACTATGGTAAGGATTTTTACAGTGGACTTGAAAAATATATTACAGAAGGACCTGTTGTTGCAATGGTCCTTGAGGGTATTGACGCCATTGCAGTTGTAAGAAAAATAGTAGGACCAACAGAACCAAAATCTGCTCCCCCAGGAACAATAAGAGGTGATTTTTCACATATTTCATTTGATTATGCTGATAAATCAGGAAAAGCAGTTAAGAATCTTATCCATGCCTCAGGAAACGAAGAGGATGCAGAGAGAGAAATAAAACTATGGTTCAACGATGATGAGCTATATGATTACAGAACAGTACATGAAATTCACACAAGATGATTTTATATAAAAATCTTTAAAGTAACAACCTTTAATAGTTTTTAAAACAAGTTAAAACAAAATTTTAAAATAAACATTAAGAATTGAAGTAAAATAAAGATAAAATATAGTAAAAACATATCATTTAAGATAACGCTAATGTTACAATTCAAAAAACTATCACAAACACTAATAAAAAAGAAATAAGATATAGGTGAAATTTAATGGCAAACAAAAATGTTGAAAAAGTAAAAAAATTAGTATTTAAACAAGATAAGATAAGGAACATTGCAATTTGCGCTCATATTGATCATGGTAAGACAACACTCTCAGATAACTTATTGGCCGGAGCAGGAATGTTATCAGAGGACTTAGCAGGAAAACAACTCGCACTTGACTTTCATGAAGATGAAAAGCAGAGAGGGATAACTATTGATTCTGCATCAGTTTCAATGACGCACAATTACAATGGAGAGGACTATCTTATCAACTTAATAGATACTCCAGGGCACGTTGACTTTGGAGGAGATGTTACACGAGCCATGAGAGCTGTTGATGGTTCGGTTGTATTGGTTGATGCTGTTGAAGGAATAATGCCTCAAACAGAAACAGTCCTAAGGCAATCGCTTAAAGAGAGAGTTAAACCAATTCTGTTCATAAACAAAGTTGATAGGTTAATAAAAGAACTGAAATTAACCCCTGAAAAAATGCAGGAACAGTTTATTAAAATAATTGTTTCTCTTAACAAACATATACAGAAACTTGCCTTTGATGACTTTATGAAAGAATGGGATGTAAAAGTAGAAGATGGGACTGTTTGCTTTGGATCTGCATTTCATAATTGGGCCTTATCCATTCCTTACATGAAAGAACATAAGATAACCTTCAAGGACATCATAGAAGCATATGAAAAGGATGATCCAGAGGCAATAAAAGAGTTAGCAAGGAAATCTCCACTACATGATGTTCTCTTAAATTCAGTGATTGAACATTTACCTTCACCAAAAGAGGCTCAAAAATACAGGATTCCAAAGATATGGCATGGTGATTTAAATTCACCCGAAGGTCAGGATATTGTGAATTGTAAGGCCGACGGAGTATTATCAATGGTCATAACAAAGATTGTTGTAGATCCACAGGCAGGTGAGATTGCAACTGGAAGAATATTCTCAGGAACAGTAAAAAAAGGACAGCAAGTTTATATTGTTGGTAAAAAAATAATTCCTGGCAGAATACAGCAGGTGTACATATATGAAGGAGCTAAGAAAGACATAGTTGATGAACTCCCCGCTGGAAATATTGCAGGAATAAGTGGTTTAAAAAGCTACGCAGGAGACACTATTTCAACTGAGAAAAATCTTGAGGCCTTTGAGACCCTAAAACATGTATTTGAACCAGTTATCACAAAGTCAATCGAGGCAAAGAATCCAAGCGATTTGCCAAAGCTAATCGAGGTCTTAAAGCAGATTGAAAAAGAAGATCCATCACTAAAAGTTGAAATCAATGAAGAAACAGGAGAGTATCTTATCTCCGGAATGGGAGAATTACATCTTGATGTTACTGAGAACAGAATCAAAAAAGAGAAGAATGTTGATATTATTACATCCCCCCCAATAGTAGTATATAGAGAAACAGTTACTAAGAAATCCGAAATCGTTGAAGGAAAATCACCAAACAAACACAACAAATTGAAATTTAAAGTCGAGCCATTAAGCGATAAGATTGTTTACGCAATAAAAATTGAAGAGATTCCTGAGATGAGATTAAAAAAGAAAAATGAAGGGGTATGGAAAAAACTAGAAGAATTCGGAATGTCAAGTGACGAAGCGAGGAAAGTAAAGGATATTTATAAAGGAAATATCCTCGTAGATGGTACCAGAGGAATTGTTCACATTGGAGATATTATGGAAATGGTCTTAGACATGTTTGAAGATGTTATGAATGCTGCACCTTTAGCAAGAGAACCAGCAATAAAAATGAAAGTAACCCTCGTTGATGCAACCCTTCATGAAGATGCAATTCACAGAGGACCTTCGCAAATTTATCCAACAGTAAGAGATGGAATAAGAGGAGCTATAAGGACTGCAAATCCTGTTCTATATGAACCAATACAAACCCTAAGGTTTGAGATTCCAGAAGATTACATTGGCGAAGTATCAAAAATAGTTTCAAACAAAAGAGGACAACTAATTGATATGAAGGATGAGGCAGGTATGACCACAGTCATAGCGAAATTACCTGTTGCAGAAATGTTTGGATTATCTAGTGAACTGAGATCAGCAACTTCAGGAAGAGGCACTTTCTTCCTAATTGACCAAGATTATGAACAGATGCCTCGCGAATTACAAGATAAAGTTATAGAACAGATAAGAACAAGAAAAGGTCTCAAAGTAGATAATGAAGAATAAACATTTAGAAATCAGGTCAACTTTGGCCTAACGACCCTAACATGACAACACAAAAGACATAAATTACAGAAAGTTTTTTAAAGGCATATTGTTTCCCATTGAAAGTAGATTGTTTAACTAAGATTGATTAAAGCATTAACTAATAAATATAAATTGCTTTAACTTGTATGAACATTAAATCTTTACTAAAGAATCATATTCATTCGTTATAAACGATATGATTAAAAACTAATAACTTTAAGATATTAAAGTAAAAAATAAAAGGAGGATACTAAAATGGCAAATGAAAAACCCCATTTAAATTTGATTTTTGTTGGTCATGTAGACCATGGTAAATCAACAACAGTTGGTAGATTATTATATGATACCGGTAATGTTGATGAACAAAAAATGAGAAAATTAAGAGAAGAATCTGAGAAATTAGGAAAGAAAGGATTCGAATTTGCATATGTGATGGACCAATTAAAAGAAGAGAGAGAAAGAGGAGTTACAATTGATTTAGCTCACAAGAAATTCGAAACAGACAAATTCTACTTTACAATCATTGATGCTCCAGGGCATAGAGATTTCGTTAAGAATATGATTACTGGTGCATCACAAGCAGACGCAGCAGTTTTAGTTGTAGCCGCAGACGACGGAGTAAATTCCCAAACAAGAGAGCACTTATTCCTTATTAGGACATTAGGTGTAGGACAATTAATAGTAGCAATTAACAAAATGGATGCAAAGGATTACTCTGAAGATGCATACAACAAGGTTAAAGAAGAGGTTTCAAAGTTATTAAAGACAATTGGTTACAAACCAGAAGAGGTTAATTTTATTGCTATATCCGCTCTTAAAGGAGAGAACATAACAAAGAAATCAGATAAAATGCCTTGGTACAAAGGTAAGACCTTACTTGAAGCAATAAACGAACTAAAAGTACCACAAAAACCAACAAATCTACCATTAAGGATTCCTATTGAAGACATTTACAATATAACAGGAGTAGGGGTCGTTCCAGTAGGCAGAGTTGAAACAGGAATGCTTAAAGTTGGAGATAAAATCATTGCTGTTCCAGCAAGAGAAGGTAACGGTGTTGTTGGCGAAGTAAAATCTATTGAAATGCATCACAAACAGATGCAGAGTGCTCAACCAGGTGATAACATTGGATTTAATGTAAGAGGTTGGGGTAAGAAAGATGCAGCAAGAGGAGATGTAGTAGGTCACCTAGATTCAGTACCAACAGTTGTAACAGAGTTCACTGCTCAAATATTTGTAATCAGTCATCCATCAGTAATTTCTGCAGGTTACTCACCTGTGTTCCACATACATACAACACAGGATCCATGTAGGATTACAGAAATTGTTAAGCAGATAAATCCAATGACTGGAGAAACAATCAAAGAGCATCCTGATTTCATTAAACAAGGAGATGCCGCAATTGTTAAGATTCAACCATTAAAACCGTTAGTTATTGAAAAGATGTCAGAGATTCCACAGTTAGCAAGATTTGCAGTGAGAGATATGGGTAGAACGATTGCTGCCGGAATGTGTATAGATTACGTTAAAAAGGAATTAAAAATAAAGTAAGCAAGAACAAAACTGAGGGATAAAATGTCAAAAGCAAGAATAAAATTGGCAAGCACTGATATCAGTACGATTAATCAGGTATCTAACGAGATAAAAGAAATTGCTACAAAAACAGGGATTCCTCTAAGAGGACCAATTCCATTACCTACAAAGAGATTAAAGGTAGTAACGAGAAAAAGTCCTTGTGGAGATGGAACAGCAAGTTGGGAGAGATATGAAATGAGAATTCATAAAAGAGTAATTGATCTTGCCATGGATGAAAGAGCATTGAGGCTTATTATGAGAATCCATATCCCTCAGAACTTAAACATTGAAATTGAAATGATTGACTAGAAATAATCAATTAAATTTTTTTATTTTTCTTTATGTTTGTTACTTCTTCTTTAAATTTTATTAAATTTTAAATCACAAGTGATTGTAATTAATTCTGGCTTATTAAATTTTTAGTTTTTCAGATGATTCTCAGTATACCTTACAAAAATATAAAAAACATAAAAAAGTCATACCAATTGAACTCAGAAAAGAGATGTTTCCTAAGGATTTTTTAGCAATCATTTTTTTCTTTTCAGCAATTGCTTTCTTTTAAGGGATTCATTTTCTTTAACTCCAAAAACAAAAATTCATCAATAATCTTATCCAATAAAGAGTAACAGAAGTAACAATCCAAATTAAAATATCAAAAACAAATAACAAATATAACGTAATGATTATAGAAAATAATATTAAAAATAGATGATATTAAAAACACATTATATTAAAAATTATAGCTTAAGATTCTAAAAACCTCAAAACCCTCAAATATAATTATTTACTTATTCTACTTAAAGAATCTACTTTCAGCCAATTTCACATCTCTTTCAAGGACAGTATCCCTATTAGAATTAATAGATATTTCCTTAGCCCTATTTATAATTGTCTTTGCATTCTTAGTAACATATTCCTGGACAAGTACGAGAGCCTTCTTACTTACTCTGTCAGCTCCCTTAAACTTAAATAACCTTTCAATAGGTGCAAGTGCTATAATATCTCTATTCTTTGGCATATCATGCAATAATTTCTTATTATTTATATACTTTTCTTTTTTTAATTCCAAGGCAATAACTCATCAAAAACCAAGAGATAAAAAAACCTACCTATATCACAAACACTACAGACATCAAAAATATCATTAAATATCATAAATGTCATAATATCGAAAATATCAGAAGTACCACAAACGAGTATCTTTTAGAACTAAAATTCCACACAAAAGATAAAAATGCATAGTGCCTAACTAAAAAATAGATAGTTTTTTATACACATCCAAAAACCCAATCCTGATAACAATGTCTTCACAAACGAAAATAAGCAATATTAAACCTTGTAAAAGTATTATAAAAAATACCAAGATAACACAAAAAAATACAAAAGATTACTATAATTTCTTTGACAATTACATCAAGAGTTTTGAGAGAACAACAGATAAAGATAAACTCTTTAAAATCAAATTAAAATATAAACACAGCCTAAGAGTCGTAAAAATCATAAAGAGAATCTCAGAATCTATTAAATTAAGTGAAAAAGATTCTCTTATTGCTGAAACAATAGCCCTATTTCACGACATTGGCAGATTCGAACAAATAACAAAGTACAATACATTCTACGATGCAATTTCAGTAGATCATGCTGATTTAGGAGTTAAAATCTTAAAGAAATACAGAGTTTTTGAAGGTCTTGACCCAGAAACTAAAAGCATAATTTACAAGAGCATCTCCTACCACAACAAAATAGAAATACCAAAAAAAGAAGATAAAAAAGTAAAGTTTTTTTCCCGATTGATAAGAGATGCAGATAAAATAGACATTTTTCACGTATTAATAACAGAATATAGAGTTATGGATAAAACCCATAGAGAAGACCCTGATAAAGTTATAGAAAAAAGAAAAAAGACCACGAGCTTAGTTACAAAAAAAGTGCTTTCTGATTTTTTAAATCATCTCCCTATAAACAGAAATGATGTCAACACAGATACTGATTTGATACTCATAAGATTAGGTTTCTTATATGACATAAACTTTTACAAATCATTTCAGATAATAAAAAACAGAAACTATATGGATAGATTCATAACATTAATACCAAAAAAAATCCCTAAGAAAGAACAAGAAAAGATAAGAGAAAACGTCTTAAGTTTTTTAAAGAGAAAACTAAAAGAACTAAAAGGAAAGGACTGTAATTACTATATTAATCTATGATTTATTCTTACTATTCTATAACCTATTATCTACACTAAACACTATTAAAGTAGATACAGCTTCATCTACAAGGAACTTAATCCCTAAGTCATCATTGATATTGAAAGAAACGAAACAATGAACAAAAAAAGTTCAAAAGATTTCTTTTAAAACATTTAATAAAAAATAAAATAAAATTAAAATACTATAAAATAAGCATTATAAAAATATTATCCTATCATAATTATTACAAAAGAGCTTTTATTAATAAGATTAAACAAAAGATATATTAAAAAGACATTTTTAAAATAGATAATCTATAAAGATATAAACTGATTATAACTTAAT
>CAZZHT010000025.1:0-13003 GCA_964653825.1 uncultured Methanosarcinales archaeon | reverse complement strand
AAAGAGATGTTTTGACTTGTGTTCTCTTGTAGAATTTGCCAAATACGAAGCCAATGAAAAGGATTTTAATCAGATAATCTCTTATGCTGAAAAAGTGATTAAATAAAAACAAAGAAAACATTTATAGCCATATAAATGACAAGATAAAATTTTATTACACTTACTATTATTTATAATGACCATTCTTTTAATCGAGTATTTTATTAGTACTATTTTATGATTTAACTTATTATATATTAAATATTAAATATATTCTTTTTGTTATAATTTTATCTTATATTCTTAAGGATTAATCATTCAATTGTTTTTAAAATATCCTATAAAAATCCTTTTCGGATACAATCTAACCTCCTTTAGATTATTTCTTTCTCATCTTTTTCTAAAAATTCTCTCTTCCTGCTCTTTTTTATCACATTATTACTAAACCATGCCAGAACAATAAGTATAACTCCTCCGATGATTACAGAGACACTAAACGTTAATTTCTCACTATAACTTGACCAAAAATTAACATACAATGCAATAATTTTTGCCACTAAGAAGAACAAGGCAAAATCAATGATTACTCCCTGTTTAGTTCTAATACCATACCATATCATAACAGAAATAAACAGAATATATAAGGCATTTATGATAAGCCATACTAACTTTACAAATAAAGGTTGTCCATCAAACACATTAGTTCCATTATAACCATAATAATCATTGTGGGACATCCAATCACAGTCGCTATCTCTCTCACACTCTTGTTTATTATAATTATATGATTTACACTTTTTTAGAGTGCTTCTGTATATTTTATTGCTATCCTGCGATGTATTTGCTTCACACCTATTATAATAGGAATCCCAACTACAATTAATCTTCATTTCAGGATGAAAGGCATTGCAAATTTGTTTTGTTTGAAAATGGTCACATGAGAACTTATTAATTCTAACATTACATTCACCAGGACGAAAGGTGCTATTTTCTCTAAGATTATAACCCTTTAAAAGAATAGTCAACAGCAGTAGCAAACCCACAAATCCAACTAAAAACAAAAGTTCTCTTTTAATAGTTCTTTTTGAGATATAATCTCTTTTTGTTCTTAAGAATAAATATGCAACAATCCCCAGAAATGTGCTCACTCCTATAATGAATCCTAATAAGAAAGGTGATAATAAATTACTCTTGTCGATTGAAAGTTGAGTTATAAAAGATTGTAATGTGATTTCAAACAGAAATAATGCAAAAAAGAGCATCATCAGAAACCGATATGTTCTTAGAAATTGATGCTTTAAATATAAATGCAGACCAGTCATTGCAAACAAAAAGACACCATAAAATAAAGATAAAATTAAAAGAGCCGTAGCTGAATAAGGGTAAATATAAAAAGAGAATTGTAAAGAAAATTGTAATATTACCCAATAATATAGAATCATTAGTGAAATAGCAATACTTATCTTAGATTCAAAAAAGTAAGCCATTGTCCCGATAGACACAAAAGAGATAAGCAATATCCAAGCATACCCTTGAGCACTATCTGTTATTTGAAAAAGATTATTTATTAAAAACAAGCTCAAGACAAAAATCAAGTCACCAAAAACAATAAGGGCTTCTCCAATCACTTTATTGAACTTCTTTTTGAGCACAACACCCAAAAAATAAAAACCAATCGTAAAGAACACCAATAAAATAGCTCTTAATATTTTAGGTATTTTATTCCAGTTTTGCGTGAGAACCCATGAAACTCCAAGAATGATGAATATAATTCCAATAATTTCCAGAATCAAGAAGAAAGTTATCCCATAATTTGGTTTACTTTTAATATCCTTATTGTTCTCATTATAAATCTTTTTTTTATTGTTTCCCTTTTTATCCCTATTCTTTTTCCTGTTAAAACTAGGTTTGATATTATCTCTGTCCTTTTTATTATATGTTTTATCACTTGTTAGATTTTTCCTTTTATCTCTTTCGATGTCAGAGTCACTTACCCTTTCTGAATCAATTATTTTTTTGCCCTCTTTATCATTAATAATACCTTCTTTGATCCATTTCCTAATTTGATTCCCATCAATCATTCATAACACCAAACGGACTTACATCATTTATCATTCATATTCTTTCATCATTCAGATGTTTCTATTAATGATATTTCTATTAATAAATTAGCATACCTCTATTTTAAGATATATATAAACTCTTTTTTACGTTATAATTTATTAATCTTTCTTTTTTAGATTATTTTCTTTTTTATATTGTTTCTTAAGAAACAAACAGAAAAACAAATACAAAAACCAAACTAACTACTTACTACAATGACTAAAAAATTTCATAAGATTTAAATATCAGTTTTGAAATAGATAAAGATGTTACTTAATATTATTAACTATAATTATAATTAGTTATAATCGTTTGATTAGCTGCATACTATTTAATCACAAATCACATGCTACAATTAATGTTAATTTTAGCAGGTCTCATAAGAACCATCACAACCATAATAACTACAATACACTAAAGTATCACTATGGATGCTTCCATTATAAGTATTAATGATAAGAGATATATTTATAGGCAGTCTGTAATTATTAATGAATAAACCATTCACAAATAATGCTTTCCACCCTAATTCAGCTATATTAATCACTTATTTTTGTGCTTACTTTGTGCATAATTAATAGCTCTTAATAAAATTAATGACAATCGGAGGTGATACCAATGAAAAATGAAAATGACATTTGGGATGAAATGAGAAGAATCAGAGAGAACATGGATTATCTTATTAACTCTGTTTTTTCTCCAGATAGCTTATTTGGTTCTGATTTAGTACCAAAATCTCTTTTACCTGATTACACAAAACACTCTCTGACCACTGTTGATAACTATAGATATCCCGCTGCAGATGTTTATGAAAAGGGGAATAATATAATTGCAGAAGTTGACTTACCAGGAATTGATAAGAAAAATATAAAAGTGAATATAACCAATGACTATGTTGAAATCAAAGCAGAGAAAAATGAAGAAAAGAAGCAGAATAATAAAAAGAAAGGGTTTTATAGCTTAGAGAGAAGTTATGTGGGATTTCATAGAAAATTACCATTACCCGCAAAAATTGATTCAAAGAAAGCAGAAGCCGAATACAAGGATGGAGTACTCAAAATAACCATGCCGAAAATACCAGACAAAACAGGTAATGGAAGACAACTTCAGATAAAGTAAAATTTCAAACAAATCTTATTGGATATGACTTAATCTGATTTTATTCTTATTATTTTATTCTTATTTTTAATTTTTATGATTTCCCAAACCCGTTTGATTATTACGCCAATTATTATAACGATTTTTACGAATTGTCTAATTCTAACAAAAAATAATGACGCAAAATCGCAAATTATAAAAAGAATAACATAAAATAAACCACACAGTGAAAATCCATGATTTATAAAAATGTAAAATTATTTAATCTTTTTATAACCATCATAATTCTTATAACTTTCTCACTAGTTATTTTTTCATTTATATCAACTTCTATTCTTGCCTTAACTCAATCATCAACTCAAGTTTCATCATTTCAAACACAAAAGAGTAAACTCTCTAATGATTTGATAAAAACAATCAATGACTCTATCACTTCTTATTATTACAACAACACACAATATCCTATCATAATCACTCTGAACTCAAACAATCAAGGAATCAAGCAACAAATCATAACCTACTTAAATCAAATATCCAAATCAAAGCCAAAAGAATTACCATTAATAAATGCAGTAGCAATAAAACTAAACCCAAACCAATTATATAATTTTCTACAACGTTACGATAATTACATCAACAAAGTTTATTTAGATAAAAAGGTTAAAGCATTCACATCATCTTCACAAACATTTCCGAGCTATGGTGATGTTCTAATAGGTGTTGGCACTCTTGATAAGAAATACAACAACAAAATAAATGGTTCTGGAATTAAAATAGGTGTTATTGACACAGGAATAGCATACAATAACTCTTACTTAGGAGGTTGTGACCTATCTCAAGTTCTATCTCATAATCCAAAATGCGCTGTTTGGGGCGGTGCTGATTTCACAAGCGGAACAAAAAGCATAATAATTGCAACAGCAACAAAAACTCTTTTTGATAATAATGAACCATTTTACCTATCGAACGAAACTAAAAGTAGTATTTCATTCACTCTTCCGAAAAACAGAAACATATACAATTCATCATTTAAGTTTTCATCTAATTTCACATTACAAAACAACATAAACTATGCCCTAAACATTTCATCCTTCAATGAAACTGAATCGCTCTTCTCAACTCACACAGATATAAACTTTACAAAATCAGTAAACATCACAACTAACCAAAATAACTCTCCAGTCACCATAATAATAAACAAGCCCTCTCATTTTATACTCACAAACATAATCCTTAACCTTACGATAATCAACAAATCAGAAAAGGTACCCAATGATAATCCTACTGACTTAATGAATAACTATACTGTATACCTTAACAACAAAGAAATATTGCCACTGTCATTTGTCTGTTCAGACAATGTTACACCCATTACATTAAACTCAACCAACCAAACAAACCAAACGAATACCACCATATACTTTGCTTCGATTCACTGTTACATTTTACATAATATCCCAACTTCAGATAAGAATTACTCTGAAAACTCATTTAATCTAACCATAGTTCCATTGCGGGTAACACATAATGAAACCTTAACAGCTAAGATTTCCATTAATGCTCGTTATAACCAATCTTTTAACATCACTAACTTTGTAAAAAAGATAAACCACGAATTCAATAACTCTGCTTACTATACTTCTAATCAAATTAAACTTAACTACCTCATCTCAAAAGTAGATTCTCACGAATCCAGCAACATTATTAATAATCAAACAATAGCATTTACAAATCTACAACTTGCTTATTCTTATCAAAAGTATAACTTCTCAAAAGATTTTGTTGATGACTTTGGGCATGGTACCCACGTTGCCGGAATTATTCATAGCGTTGCCCCAGAAGCAAAGCTCTACTCTTATAGGGTTTTGGGTTTTGAAGGTGACGCTTATACTTCAACCATAATTCAAGCAGTAGAACAAGCAATAAAAGACAAGGTCAATATTATTTCAATGAGTTTAGGGACTCCTTATTCTGAAACATCAGGAATCTGTGATGATAATCCACTCTCCCAATCTCTCATAGATGCTTATAATTCAGGAATTGATGTAGTAATTGCAGCAGGTAATGATTACTGTAAAAAAGGAGTAAGTGTACCTGCTTGTTCTTCCGGAGCTCTCTCTGTTGGTGCAATTTATGAGAACAAAACCCTCACTGACTTCTCTAATAGTGGTCCAAACCTGGATGTTGTTGCTCCAGGATATGAAATAAACTCTACAGTACCAACCTATTCAACTTTAGACAATATGAGCATTTACCTACACAGTGCATCTGGATGGATGAAACTATCAGGAACATCAATGGCAACTCCTTTTGTGAGTGGTTCAATTGCATTGCTGTTGCAAGCATATAATAATAGCTATGGTTACATACCTTCATCATCATATGTTTATTCAGTAGTAAGAAGATCAGCTACGGATTTGGGTGATTATGGAAAGGATAACACTTATGGTTATGGTATGATAAATGTGACTTCTCTTGTGGGCTTTGGTTTGAATTTACCACAACTAACCCCAAATGTGAACCAAATTTACCTTACATCTTATAACAACAGCAACTATACCTTTTATCTTATTCCTTCAAGAAACAGCACATTTGATTTTAACTTTACAGTATCATGGACAAACCTCACCAATTACCTGAATGAAGAAATTCCAATGAAAATAAATAATCATACAGAATCCTTCAATGCTTCTATATCAAAAAACATGTACCCATTAACAATCACTATAACTAACCCTATGCTTTTACACAAAACATATTTCTTTGCTCACATCACCATTTATGTAACTCAAACCAATCAAACCATAGAAATACCTGTAAAATTTAACAACCTTGACAAGAGTGAATATAACCTAACAAAAGAAATAAGAGGATTTATTGATGTTAGACAAAATCTAATCTTTCCAATTTATGTTCCATCCTATGTTTTCAGTATAACCTATAATCTGACTTGGTCAGATCCAAATGCTACCTCATTGGGATTAGAACTTTACGATTCAAAAGGAAATCCCATAACCCTAATGAGGACCCTAAGTACTCAACTATCTTTATTAAACCTTATAAATCACAACAAGATTAATGAATTTATGAACATAATAAAACCTTTAATCTCTAAAAATAGTAGAAACCACAATCTAAATCCATTAATTACAAATACTAATAACATTGTTTCAACTCATAACAAAATCAAAGAAATAAATCTACTTCCTTTTGTAAAAAAACTAAGAAATTCAACAAAACCCTCTCACAAAGATACTTATCAAGTAGGTCTTATAACTAATTAAATCATTAAACTACAAACCATAAATCATAAATCATAATCATAAACTATTGGATAATATAACCTATTTATCATAGACAATTTAATCACAGACAATTAAATTATAATCCTTTAAATCAAAAAGAACTTAGAAAATGGAACATAAAGTTTTAAAAAGCAAAGAGAAGAATTCAATTACATCATTCCTAATAATTGCTATCATTGTATCTATACCCATCATTATATTTACTTCTTCATGTACATCGTTATATCAGACTTCTTTTTATGGTTACTCTAGTTTAAGTCACTCAATAAAGGGGTTAATGAAAGTAGGAGTATCCAACCATTTCGGATTAAATCACACCTCTTTCAATCTCACCCTAATCTATAATCCCATAAATGTAACCATTGAACCACATACTCAAAACTTCATAAACCATCATCAAACCTTTAACATAACTCTTAAAAACGAAGGTCCAATAACTGTAAAAAATATAACATTTAGTTTAGATGAGGGTTACTGCACTGACCCCTATGATCCTTTTACAAGTTCATCTTACTGCCAACGATCATTGGGAATCCCAATAAGAATCTCATTTAAATGTAAGCATTTAGATTTCAATCAGAGTTGGATAATTAATGAAACATCTCTTGACAATCAGAATCTATTCTTCCACCTCTTTGCATTTAATCCACAATCATGGTTAATAGGAGATAAGATAATTACATTTTCTAATAGTCCTAGTAAAATTTACAATAATAACAATCTTTTTTATGAAAGTAGAAACAAATATTACTCTGGGTACAATGTTCAATCATGGGGGCCATTGTCTGAGATAAATTATAAGCATCCCTTTTTAAGAATTATGAATCAAATTGATGATACCTATTATGTATTGAGTTCTGGCAACTCTCTTTATTGGACTTATCTTAACATAACATCTTTATCTAACAACAGCTTTTTTTGTGTGGATACATACAGTTATACTAAATTTGTATCTCTTAACATAAGAAATATCTCTTCATTAAATCCTGGAGAAACTAAAACAGTTAGGGTTAATGCCTTTATCAACTCAAGCAATGTCTCTTTCGCAGGTTATGATTCTATTCCAACAAATATTATCTTAAGCACATCAAACGCAGGATATGAACTAATTCCTCTTAATCTAACATACTATCCTAATCATTTGTATATTACTTATTCATTTACCAATTACAGTAAACCTGCTAAAAACAATAGTTTAATACCTCTCCTTTTAAATTCTGTATCTCATAATTTCTTTGATGATGGTACCAGTGGACTCAGTTACTTTGAAAAGAGCAAAAACTCTAATACTAACTTCACAGTCATTGTAGAAGTTGAACAGGTAAATCTTAGTAGTTATTATTATGACAACAATGCCAATGCTCAATTATTTAATATAACAAATGTTAGCATGAATTGTACAGGCGACCTCTGTTCAGTAATGTCCCAGTGTTCATACAATATTTCAACTCATCAATGCCTTTTATCATCAATTAAAAAACTAAATTATAACAAATCCTTTTTATATTTGACATTTAACACTTCAGAATTGCCATTAGGATATCACTATGTTGATCTTACTCTTAATGGTAAAAATCTATCAAAAAACTATCAAAAGAACATCGTAATCTATATTTATAACTCAACTAATGTTATTCAAAATTCGTCAACTTATGCTTATGGTATTGATTTTGATGCGAAAACATTCTCAAATATCTCAAATACCTCAGATGAAACTGATTCTGGCTTTAATCCATATTATCTTGGTTCCTTTAATGGTTACAGTAAAAATCAGAGTATGTTATTAGGTGACAATGTCACCTTCTACTTTAACTTAGATCCATTAAATCCGGTAATAACAAATGTAACATTATTCAAAAATGCCACCTTATTTATACAAAATCCCGATGGTACCACTTATACTAAAACTATTAACTTTAACAAAACTTATGATAATCTCTTTAGTTCAAGTTATAGATATCTCTCTAATGTTTCTTTTAAGCCAACTAAACTTGGTTCTTACTATGGTTACGTTCAAACCAAAGACATCTTTAATAACCCTTATACAATGTACTTTACATTTAATGTTGTAGACCATTATTTCTTTAAAGATAATATTTTAAATCCAGGATATTATGTTACCTATAACAATCCGATGATAGATTCCTGTGATGACAACTTTAACGATAGCTATATTGGTCTTCCAGCAAATAATTCCAGTGTAAGCCGAAGATTCATGGGATTATATCTTCAGCCCATTCTAATAGGTAACTCAACACCATTAATCATCTTAGATAATGTTAGCATAGCATTAAAGAATTCAACAGGTTACTATTCAATC
This sequence comes from uncultured Methanosarcinales archaeon, assembly GCA_964653825.1. Classification (GTDB taxonomy): domain Archaea; phylum Nanobdellota; class Nanobdellia; order Woesearchaeales; family CAZZHT01; genus CAZZHT01. The sequence goes on along the minus strand of CAZZHT010000025.1, from coordinate 4,198 downwards.
AAAAATTCATCTGAATCTCTTTCACCATTCAATACAGAAAATCTTCTTTACATAAATCTGACAAAGTTATCCTCACTTAATTCAGGTTCATATGATTTAGTCATTCCTATTACAAAAAACAGCATAAATCTCAATTACACTAAACCAATTAAACTATATAGGGAACCTCAAATTAATATTAATCTCTGTAGATACAACAATCTTAGTAATTGCTATCTTAATAAAACAAACCTCATGTTCTACTCATATCACGATTTTTACTTAAACACATCTAAGAATGCTACTAATAATTATCTCTTAAATTTCTCTTTTAAACATCTTGGAGAGCCCCTCCCTCAATTGAATATTAAATACAAAACTTACTGTGAATATGATTCTTTAGAAGGCCCTATTGAACTTTGGAATATTCTTACATCTTATCCTAATGGTACTCTAATAACTACAAACTTAAAGAGCAATGAAACAATAGATCTAAAGATTCCAATAAACATTTCGAAAACAATCACACCAAACTATGATATCTCCTGTTATGAAAACATATCTATCATTGACCCTAACAGGTATTATCCTTCCTCAACCACAAACAACACTGAACATCATTTAACCTACGTAATTAAAATACCTATTAGCTTTTACCCACAAAAAAAATATTTTCCATTTGTATCTTATTCAACATATAACTTTATGAAACACAAAGTATTCAACGTTAATACAGGTCTGCTGTTTTCGGACTATATTTTTGATGATTCTGTTTCTATTGTAAAGCTCATTGCAAACAGCAATGATTTTGACATCTTGTCCCAGAACCAAAAACAGCTTTCCATTTGTGACAAATTTGCTCAGGATATGGCTACAAATAGCAACTTAATCTCAGCATGTCCTACAGCATCATTCTCATTAATGCCTAAAAGAACAGGAAAGCTTAACTTCACGATTGAATACTATGAACCCACTCTTACTAAATATCTGATAGAAAATTACTCCATTTATGTAAACAATGTTTCATTTAAATATAACTCTTCAATATCTAACGCTACAATCTCATTAAACAAAGAAGCATCAATTAATTTTACATTGAACAACACCCTTAACACTTCTTTATACAATTGTTACTTTTACTTTGAACCAAATACTCACGCAAAAATAAACTATAATCCTTACCTATTGTATTATATACCAAAGGGTGCAATCCTACAAAAAGAGTTTAACATAACAGGTATCAAGTCCGGCTCAACCCAATTAGACTTAATGCTTAAATGTGATAACAATTATCTCGTGAGATTTTCATATCCCTTAACCATCACTTCACCCCCATCACCGGGACCGCAACCAATTTCTCCTGGATTATCTGGTGGTTTTTCAGGTGGTCCATCCATAGTTACTAAGTCAAACTCGTCAAATCGAACAAACCAAACACACACTTATATTTACAACATTTCATATCAAAACAAAACCATCATTAGGAAATCCAACGGTTCGTCAGTGATAATAACAAACCTATCTAAGAATATTGAATCAGTAGTAATTCCAAAAATAAACACCTCGTTCTCTCTAAAGATAAAAGAATACAATCCAGAGCAACAAAGTACAACAACCAATAGCACCAGTAGTATCAATACTCTTGCCAACACCCTAATATCAAAAATAAAAACAGAATTACTTTTCCTAAGATCAACAATAGAGACATCTCACACTCCCCACAATTCAAATTTGAACCCTGAAATCACAACCATCAGAAATAGAATATTATCTTTACTATCTAAAAATAACAGCAACAACTCCGTATTAAACATAAACAAATACAACATACTAAACATCATACAATTATCAACAAAATTAAACAATCTCACTTCAAACACATTAAACAAGAACCTAACTTTCTTAATAAAGATAAACTCATCGTTAATCTCGTCGCCATTGTTATTCCTCAAAAATAAAACACACACAACTCAAAAAAACTATACATCTAGCACAAATAAAACCAAAAAAGTTATAATTATCTACGCAATCAGCAACAACACCACAAAAATCTCATCAATCATTGATTTAGACAAGGCAAAATATAGTAATGGTGATTATTATATTCAGCTAAAAACGAAACTACTGAACACAACACAATACATAATTCCAGTAATCACAGAGATTTCCGCTTACAAAAAACCAACACCTCGCTTAATCACGGTGGCAAGCACACCTAAAAAACAAAAAGTATCATTTCAAACTAATAAAAGCAAAAACAAAAACAACTCGTTCTCAACCTCAATCCTAAAAACATTGCAGGTTGCTTTATCCTTTATCATTGCAGTATCCTTATTATTCTTAATTATTATTTACATTTACCAACGAAAGAAAAAAAGTACAGAAAATAATATTGTTGCAAAATCAAAAAAGTACAATGCTTACTTCTTCAACAAAGCTCCAATTACAGAGAAACCAAACAAAAGAGACTCAAAAAACAACAGCAAAGATTCAAAAAATAGTAATCTTCATAACTCAACCGAAGTCATAAATTCAAAGAATAGTATGAATCCCATTGGAAATCATAATCCATCAAACCAAACTTCACCGCCTCACATTAATATTAATACTAATAAAACTGATACTTTGAACCAAAACAAAGTAAATATTATAAATTGATTTACCAAATAAACAACTAAAAAAAATCAAAGCATATAAAAGCTATCAATACAAATAAAAGTAATGAAAATGAAATAAAGAAGATAATCATTGATGAAGCCAAAGAGATGAGTAAAAAAAGGAAAGAATAAGATACTCAGAAATCCCATTAAAAACAAAGTAAAATAAAAGAAATAAGCACATTCATTTGGGATTCAACTTGAAAATCTTGAAGCTTAGAATATTTGCTAAAGAATCATTTAGAAATTTCAGGAATGAGAGAATTCATTTTTTTCTCGATGTTCTGATGTTTCTATTAAGTTTTTCTTCAATGACTAAGATTGATTCCTCAAAGCTATTTGCTTTTGCAAAATATCTTTCATTTTTGTATTATATTAATTATCATCTTACCATTTTCTTAGTATGAATAATCTGTCGCTCTTGTTAACTCGGTTAACTTTGCAATATATTCTGAGCTTAAACCGTTATTGTTCATGATTGAGATGAATATCCTAATTTTAGAACTATCTTTATCTTTTTACTAACTAAATTTAATAAGTAAATTAACTAATACAACAATGTTTCTTCGTCATCGTTGTTAGGCAAGGATATTATCTTAATACTTAACTTTTTTTCATTAATTCTATACTTCATAATTAATTGATTGTTTTAATTATTAATTAAGTTTTTTTATTATCATGAGAATAAATGAAGAAATCTTTTATTCAGAACATTTTCATTTGTATGAGATTTTTACTTAAACTCTTATTTTACTCGTTAATCTTAGTTGACATGTTAACGTTCGTAACTATTTAAAATTCTTCTCCAGCCTTCCCAAAATTGATTTACTTTTTTCCTACTATGTTCACCATACATAATATAATGAAATCTATGATTTTCATCTTTAATAATATCTTCAAAATCCTTGTTCCTATCTTTAATTGGAAGAACTCGAAAGGATAAATATGGAACTTCTTTCATCAAATATTTATGGAAAGAACTTGCTTCATTTACTCTTTCAGGATTATATCTAATATCAACATAAGGTGTTGCTACTGGATTACTCTCAGGATGACCACTACATGAATAAAGAGTCTTACAAAGTGAAAGTTCATTTAGTTTTGTAATTACATCCCTTATCTCAGGATCCAATAATTTAATTATATTTTCATCAAGGGTCATATTACTATTAGATAGTAACGACAGATATATAAATCTTTTGATTTCTCGCCAACTTTCTTCTCACTTCGTTCGTCGAACGAAATAATCCTTTATAAAACAGAAGATATAATCAATGTTTTTGGAAGGTATATAATAATTCGTTATTTTATTTAGAATTATAAGAAACTTGCGAACTCTAATTTGAAAATTACGATTGTATTTAAAAAGAATAATTAGTTTGGTTCTTAATAAAGTTAAAAAGATTTTGGATTAACTGGATTAGTTACAATACTTGATTAAATAACTAATTTTTTATTTTCTCTCACCGTATTTTTCTTTCTTCTCTGCAACAGCCATAGTTGGAGATTTCTTAGTTTATCTGCTGCTTGCCATAATTTTTGTTCAAAACCCAAACTTGCCA